>DATDRD010000026.1:0-10029 GCA_035291925.1 Anaerolineales bacterium | reverse complement strand
CAAGAGCGAGGAACGCCTTCGCCTTCTGTCTGAAGCCGCGCATGACCTGACCACGCTGGTGAATCGTCAGTGGATCATTGAGTATACAAACACGTATGCCGCCCAGCAATTTGGAGTTTCATCGCAGGAGTTGATCGGGAAAAGGCTCACCGAGATTTTCCCAGCCGAAATCGCCAACCGTCAACAAACCAATCTCCAAAAGGTATTCGACAGCGGCCAGCCGCTTTATGTTGAAGCGCCTTCGATATTTCAAGGCAAAACAATCTGGCTGGGCTCCTGGCTTGTGCCGGTCAAGGATAAACTCAGCGATGAGGCGAACGCGATCCTGGTCGTCTCGCGCGACATCACCGGACGTAAGCAGGCTGAGGACGCGCTCCGTGAGAGTGAGGCGCGCTATCGCTTGGCGGCCAGAGCTACTAACGATGTCATCTGGGAATGGGACCCGAAGACCAATGAACTCATGTGGAGCGAGAATGCGCAATCTGTCTTCGGATACATGCCTGAAGAAATTAACGCCGAGGCAGCCTGGTGGGATGAGCACATCCATCCGGAAGACCATGAGCGTGTTGTTAATGACATAAACGCGTTCCGCGAAAGCGGCGGCATGATCTGGGCTGACGAATACCGCTTCCTGCGGCGGGACGGTTCAATAGCTTACATTGTTGATCGCGCCTACGTGGAACGAGATGCTGATGGCAAGCCCGTCCGCATGATTGGCGCCATGTCTGATATCACCGAGCGCAAGCAGGCGGAGGAAGCCCTGCGTGAAAGCGAAAAACGTTATCGCTCCTTATTTGAGAATATGCTCGAAGGATATGCGTATTGTCAGATACTGTTAGATCACGATCAACCACAGGACTTCATCTATATTGACGTCAATAACGCATTCGAAGTATTAACAGGACTGAAGAATGTTGTCGGGAAAAAAGTCAGTGAAGTGATACCGGGCATTCAAGAGTCAAACCCTGAGTTGTTCGAAATCTATGGCAGAGTGGCTTTGACTGGCAAACCGGAAATTTTTGAGACCTATTTAGAGTCTTTGGGGATTTGGTTCTCTATTGCCGTATACAGTCCGCGGAGAGAATACTTTGTTGCCGTATTTGACAATATCACCGAGCGCAAGCGGGCGGAGGAAGTGTTGCGTGAGAAGGAACATCTCCTCTCTGAATCACAACGCATCGCCCATATCGGCAGTTGGAGCTGGGATCTGACAGGCCCAATCACATGGACAGATGAGACATATTGCATCTACGGCGTCTCACCGGAAACGTTCACACCGACCATCGAGTCGCTTGTCAATCTACTTCACCCTGAGGATCGTTCAGCGATGCAGCAATGGCTTGAGGCCTGCGGGGCGGGACAATCGCCCGATGAGTTAGAGTTTCGTGCGATCCTCCCTGACGGTTCTGTCCGCTTCCTCAGTGGTCGCGGTGAATTGATATATGACACCGAGAACAGACCTGCCTATATGTCTGGCACGGTGCAAGACATCACGGCGCGCAAGCAGGCGGAAGCGGGTCTCCAGGATACCCGAATGCAGTTGGAAGGCATATTCAACACGACGATGGATGCCATCCTCACAATGGATGAAGAACAGAAAATTATCATCTTCAATCCCGCCGCCGAGCAAATGTTTGGATGCCCGGCCAGCGAGGCCATCGGCCAGACGCTGGACCGTTTTCTTCCTGAATCTGCCCGCAAAGAGCACAGAGAGTATCTGCGCGCTTTTGGTCAGTCAAATTCGACCAAGCGCTCCATGAAAACCTCGTCGCTTGCGCTGACTTGTTTGCGCTCCGATGGCGAGGCATTTCCGAGCGAAATCTCCATTTCGCAACTTGAGATCGGCGGGAAAAAGCTATACACGGCCATCGTGCGCAACATCACCGAGCGCAAGCGGACGGAACTTGAACTCCAGCACCGCAAAGAAGACCTGGAATTGATCAATACGCTCAACCATGCTATCAATCGCGGTGAAAGTATGGACGTTTTAATAGATACCTTGAACAACGAAACGCAACGGATCTATTCCGCCACCGCATGTACAGTTTCCCTGCTCAGCCCGGATGGAAAAATTCTCACCATCGAGCGCAACACGATCTCACCCACAATCATCAAAAAAATCGAGCAGTTGATCGGCCAGCCACTTCCGAAAATACACGTCCCCGTACGGGAGGGCGGTTATATACACAAGATACTGCAAAATGAAAAAGGCACGATTACAAGCGACCCAAAATTGATCCAACAGTGGATCGTGGAATTTACTGAAAGCACATTTATATCGCCTGCGCTGCGCGGGTTGATCCAAAAACTCGTCCCTCAAATTTATAAAATCTTGAATATCGGCTCTACCCTTGCAGTTCCTTTGACCATGGAGAATCGGACAATAGGATTGCTTGAATTAGCCGGCAAAGGCTTATTTACAGAGGATACTTTGCGGCGCGTCCGTAACATCAGCGGACAAGTGACAGCCGCCATCCTGCGCAAACGAGCGGAAGATGAGATCAGGCACTTGAAAGAGTTCGATGAGAATCTGATCAACACCATGTCGGAAGGGATTGTGGTTCAAAATAACGACGGTAATTTTACGTTTGTAAACCCGGCAGTTTCGGCCATTACCGGATACCTGCCTGAGGAACTCCTTGGCGCGCATTGGACAAAATTCATCCCGGCTGATCAGCATAAAATTATTAAAGAGTCTGACAATCGGCGCCTGGCTGGCGAGGCTTCGCAATATGAAATAGATTTTCTGCACAAAAGCGGAAAACACATCAACATGCTGGTAAGCGGCAGTCCGCTCTTTGAGAATGAGCGCTTCAGCGGTACGATGGCTGTTTTCACAGACATCACCGAGCGCAAGCAGGCGGAGGAGGCGCTGCGCCAAAGCGAGGAACAGTATCGAAGCCTGTTTGAAGATTCGCCCATCTCGCTCTGGGTGGAGGATTTCTCCGGAGTAAAACAGCGCCTGGATGAATTGATGGAAAACGGCATGCGCGATCTTCCAGCCTATTTTCGAGAACATCCCGACTTCGTAACCGGATTGGCAGGACAGATCAGGATTCTGGATGTAAACAACGCCGCCATGAAGCTGTATCATGCCAGGGAGAAAAGTGAATTGCTCGGAAATCTGGCAGATGTTTTGCACGCCATGCCGCTCGAGCAATTTGAAAACGAACTGATACAGGTAGCGAACGGCCGGCTCAACTTCGAGCGGGAGGAGGTGGATCACACCCTTACAGGTGAGAAAATTCATGTCAATATGCGCTGGTCGGTCGCTCCGGGGCATGAAGACAGCCTCGCAAAAGTGATCGTCTCAACGCTGGATATCACCGAGCGCACGCAGGCGGAGGAATTAATACGCCAGCAAAGCGAACAGCTCAGACTGCTCTATGAAGCCAGCCAGCGATTAAATCGCACGCTTGATCTGGATGAGATCAATCAAGTAATCTGCGATTTCATGTCCATCATTGCTCCCAACGACGGATTTGTTATTTCCGCTTTTGACTCTGAAACGCAACTGATCAGCTGCCTCGCATTCTGGATGGAAAATAAATGGCTGGATGTCAGCTCTTTCCCGCCCATCCCACTTGAGGAAGAAGGGAAAGGCACGCAAAGCATCGTCATCCGCACGGGTCAATCCATGTTGCTCAATGACTACCAGGCGCAGGTGAAAACGGCTCAGACCAGTTACTACGTTAACGATGAGACAAGTGGGATTGTTAATGAAGTTCCGTCGGATGAAGATATCACGCGTTCGGCACTGATCGTTCCACTCAAAAGCGGGGGAACGGTCAATGGAGTAATCCAGGTGATGAGTTATCGCCTAAATGCCTACACCGAAAACCAGTTGAAACTGCTGGAGGCGCTGGCATTGCACATCGCGTCTGCCGAGCAAAATGCACGGCTCTATGCCCAGGTACAGACTGAATTGAATGAGCGCAAGCAGGCGGAGGAGGCACTGAAGGAGAAAGAGCACCTCTTATCCGAAGCCCAGCGCATCGGCCACATTGGCAGTTGGAGTTATGATATCGTGGCAGATACCCTCGTGTACTCGGATGAAATGTATCGCCTGTTCGATGTCTCTCCGCAGGAATTTCAGCACAACCGCGAGGGGTTTCTGGGGGCGATTTACTCCTCGGATCGCCCGCTGGTAGCCAAATGGCTGGAAGGCATCCGAGCTGGCAGGCAAACAGGAGAGCTGGAGTTTCTCGTTTTTCGCAGGAATGGCGAGTTACGTTACATCCACTGCAGAGGCGGAGTCGAGTTTGATAAGACCGGAAAACCTGCGCGCTTCATCGGGACGGCACAGGATGTGACCGAACGCAAACTGGCGGAGATCCAGATCCGCCAGCAGGTCGAGCGCCTCACCGCGCTGAGGAAAATCGACCAGGCGATTTCATCCAGTTTCGATCTGAACGTTACGCTGGACATCCTGCTCTCACAGGTGATCTCACAGCTGCAGGTCGATGCGGCAGATGTCCTGCTCCGGGATCCCGATGGCCGGACGTTTACGTACGCCGCAGGGAAAGGGTTCCGGACCCAGGCGATCGAGACCGCGCGGCTGCACATGGTTGATAGCCAGGCTGTGAGAGAGCGCCGCTCGATCCATGTTGAGAACCTGGAGAATAAGCCTGACAGCCGGCTCCTCACCAGGCTTGGGGCCACGGAAGATTTCGTTTGTTACTTTGGCCTGCCCCTGATCGTGAAAGGAAAAGTCAAAGGCGTGCTGGAGGTGTTCCATCGCGCGCCGTTACATCCCTACCCGGAATGGCTCGATTTTCTCGACACCCTGGCCGGGCAGGCGGCGATTGCCATTGAGGATGCGACATTGTTTGAAAACCTGGAGCGCTCCAACCGCGAGCTCTCGCAGGCCTATGATGCCACCATTGAGGGCTGGTCACGCGCCCTCGATCTGCGCGATAAGGAAACCGAAGGCCATACCCAGCGAGTCACCGCGATGACGATGGACCTGGCACGTGCGTTCCGCCTGCCGGAGGAGGAATTGCTGCATATCCGCCGGGGCGCCCTGCTTCACGATATTGGCAAGATGGGCGTGCCGGACAATATCCTTTTGAAACCGGGGGAGCTGACAGAAGAGGAATGGGTACGTATGAGGACTCATCCGGGGTATGCTTACGATCTGCTCAAGCCGATCGCCTTCCTCGCACCTGCACTGGACATCCCGTATTGCCACCATGAAAAATGGGACGGCACAGGCTATCCGCGCGGGCTAAAGGGCCACGAAATCCCCCTGGTCGCCCGTCTCTTCGCGGTTGTGGATGTATGGGATGCGCTTCTTTCTGACCGCCCCTACCGCAAAGCCTGGACCTCAGAACGAGCCAAGGAGTACATTCGTGATCAAGCCGGAATCTATTTCGACCCGAAAGCAGTTGAAACTTTTCTGGACATGATAAAAGAAGGATGAACATGGTTTCGGAAAAAAGTGAAACCAACATCCCGCAAGAGTAAAGCTTGCGGGATGTTATTTTGTCTTGATAATGGTGTCACCAAACCTGTAAGGGAGCAGGCGCCTTTCATATCTGGAAGGGAATTGCATCCAATATTCGTAACACGGCAAAGTCCCCATCGTCGTGTACCGGATGAAAAAATGACGATTCTAAACGGCATTGCCACCCCTCACAGCCCAATCCGCCGCGTGCGAATCCCAATACGGATAAAGATTACTATTCCGTATCTGATCCTCTCCTTGATTTTGGCAGTGGCGGCCGCCTATCTAATAACGCAGCTGGTGGTGGAAAATGTGGAGGAGAGATTCAACAAGCAATTATATGAGGCGGGGAAAATATCATCTGAATTGATTGTCAACTATGAGTCTCAACTACTGGAAACACAACGACTGCTCGCCAATGTGGAAGGAGCAGCCACGGCCATTCAAATGAACGACCCCCACACTCTGCGATCTCTTACACTGGGCATCGTTGCAAACGATCAGCAGGAAGCGGTCGAATTCCTCGATTTGCAGGGTAACCACGTGCTTTCCATCCATCACCGCCCTGGTGGGAATCCGGAGGACTATGATTTCTCCAGTGGCTCTCAGACCGTGTTTACGGGCCTGGAAATTGTGCAGGACGTTCTTGCTCAAAAGAGCGATGTGAGAGGCGATAAATTTGCGGATTTTATCGAGACCGACTTTGGGGATTTCCTATATGTTGCCGGGCCTGTCCGTGATCTGCAGGGAAATGTTGCCGGCGTTGTGCTGGTAGGCAGGTCGTTGCCAAAATTGACAGCGGACATCCGTTCGAAGACATTTGCGCAGATTACTCTATATGACCATGCGGGACAGGTTCTCTACAGCACTCTGCCATTTCCTCAAGCCATCGCTCCCGAGACCGTCGCACAGATCATCTCCTTTAAAGATATTAGCAGCAGGAAGCGCGATCTTTCCAGTCAGCGCGATCTTGATGTGGCAAACATTCCATTCGCTGAAATTCTTGGTTCCTGGGAAGTGCGTGGAAATCAGGAGTTGGGGATCCTGGGAGCTGCGCTAAGTCAGAATGCCGTCGTCCAGGCCTCTTCGAGTTCGCGCTGGCGAATCTTTTTGCTGGTGGCATCTGCGAACTTCCTGGTTATCCTGGTGGGTATCAATCTGGCTAACACAATCACCCGTCCTCTGCTCCAACTGGTGCAGGCTTCAGTGAAAGTGTCAAAGGGCGACCTGGACGTTCAAGTCAACCCGGGCACAAATGATGAGATTTCGATCCTGACCGAATCTTTTAATACAATGGTGGCAAGCCTCAGCCAGTCGCAAAAGGATTTGCTAAAGGCTTACGATAGTACGCTCGAGGGATGGGCCAAAGCCCTCGAATTACGGGATAAGGAGACAGAGGGACATTCGGAGCGCGTTACCCAGCTCACGCTTCGGCTGGCGGAGGCGATGGGGGTTCAGGGCGAGACCCTGGTCAATATCCGCAGAGGCGCTCTTCTTCATGATATCGGTAAGATGGGTACACCGGATGCCATATTGCATAAAGATGGTCCCCTCGATGAAGCGGAGAGGAGGATCGTCCAGAACCATCCGCAGGATGCCTACAATATGTTGAAGCAGATTGATTATCTCCAGGTTGCGCTGGAAATCCCTTATTGCCATCATGAAAGATGGGATGGTACAGGCTATCCCCGCGGCTTGAAAGGAGAAGAAATTCCGATCTCAGCTAGAATATTCGCGATTACCGATGTCTGGGATGCCTTGACCAATGACCGCCCATATCGAAAAGCCTTGCCTCGTGAGGAAGTCATCCAGTTCTTGAAAAGTCAAAGCGGAAGTCATTTCGACCCGAAGGTTGTGGACGTGTTTATTCCGATGTTGAGTTTGGCCCCATAAGGCAAATATGAGCAAGACTGGTGTGAGACTTTCACCGGATGTACAACAAACGACCGAACATCATTCCCGCCGCATACTCAGGGTTGCGGCAACTCTCTTAATTCTTTCATTCGTTTTATTTCTCTGGCAACTTATCAATCTAAATATGTCTGACGTCCAGGCCAGCGGATTGGACAGCCTGCCGGTCTCGATCCGTGCTGAATCCCAGGCCGATTACGGCGCCGACCCTCATGCATCTGCCGTCCCCCGCATTAGCGAGAATATCCTCAAACAAATCATCATGGATATACCCGCTACCGGGAATCCTCAGGATCGCATGGGAACCGTGCAGGCTGTCCTCTTGTCACCGGTTCCCACCATGACGCCCGATAACCGTTATCCTGTAACCGTCACACCGACTTCGCCTGCACTAACACCCACGCCCGCCGTGGCTTCGCCCACTACGACCGCCCTGATCACACCGCTTGTAACTGCAACTCGATATTTATCATCCACGCCAACGGCTACATATTCCTATGCGCAGTATGATCCTCCTTTGCCCACCTCAACGAAAACGCCCAAACCGGCAACCAGGACATCAACACCGTCCCTCACTTCCACAGTTACCCGCACTCAAACCCAGACGGCGACCCTTACCGTTACGGCTTCATCTACATCAACGAATACGCCGACGTCAACCGGTACAGCCACCGCTACAATCACAGCAACCCCTACCTTCACTTCAACCTTTACGCCGACGAATACACCAACTCATACTCCTACTGCAACCTTTACTCCCACCGCTACACCGACATGGACACCATCGCCAACGGATACCTTCACGCCAACTTATACTCCCACGGATACACCGACGTTTACTCCGTCGGCAACAAGTACGGTCACACTGACCTATACCCCAACCGATACACTGACAATGACACCATCGCCGACGAACACGCTCGCGCCAAGCTCCACTCCCACCGATACAGCAACACCAACTCTTACGGCGAGCACTACTCCCACAGCGACATCTTCGCTAACACCGTCTTCTACCCCCACATCAACACCGACTGATACAGCGACTCAGACTCCAACCGATACTGCCACGTCGACCCCGACGCCCAGCACTACGCCCACGGCAACATTTACTGAAACGCCAACTCCTACATATACTGTCACGTTTACGCCGACGAGCACAGCTACCTACACTTTCACGCCCTCCCATACTCCTACGTCAACCTCGACTGAAACACCGACACTCATTCCAACAGATACAGCAACAGCGACACTGACACCAAGCAGTACATCCACAGCCACATCGACGGAGACACCCACTCCGTCGCATACTGCCACGCTTACGCCATCCTTTACTCCTACAATGACGCCCACGGACACACCTACCTTAACCCCAACGTCAACCTATACTCCGACTGATACACCGACATTCACCCCCACCTCGACAGATATTCCCACGCCAGGCTCCACCCCGACTAGCACACCTACGTTGACGCCCACGGCAACTCATACACTGACCAGCACACCCACTCCGACGAATACATCCACGCCCACCCTGACCTTTACCCCGTCCTTGACGCCTTCACCTACAGTCACTTTTACACCGACAGTCACATTCACTCCTTCGCCCACACCTGTTCCAGGTTTGCCCGTCTGCTATTCAGGCACACCGAACGGATTGTTGCCGTCCGATGATACATACATCGACGCAGGTTCTCCTTTGAGAAACTATGGGACGGACAATACCTTTGATGTACGTGCCGACAATGGCTCTGATCGTCGCGGCCTCGTCAAGTTTGACTTAATTTCCATACCTGCGAATGCCAACATCACAAGCGCTACGTTGTATCTGTTCTCAAATGACAACAAGACTGGTCAAATCACATCCCTCTATCGCGTAACTTCCAATTGGAGTGAAAACACTGTTACATGGCTTACGTGGACTCTGCCGGGCGGCGATTTTGACAGCGGGACTTCCTATTTCAGCTTCATCCCTGACCAGAATAACTGTATGTTGACCATGGATATCACCGGCCTGGTGCAGGCCTGGGTGAATGGAACATATTCTAATTACGGTTTGATGCTTTATTCCACTGGTCCAAACCATACTATTAGATACTCTTCAAAAGAGGACGGGACAGCCAGCCATTGGCCGAAGCTGGACATTGTTTATGCTGTTCCAACCAACACACCTGCTGGCACCCCAACGTTGACATCAACTGCCACACAGACACCATCGCAAACGCCAACACCATCATTAACATCTACCCCAACTTTTACACCTGCTTCCTCTCCTACATCTACGCCTTGAAATATCCTCACTCGCCACGTGCATCTGGATATTTTCTCTTCCCCACGATCACATGGAACTTCGCAGGCTCACGATGATGCAAAAGAAATGCCAGCAGTGGACGAAGTGTCCATTGCAAATTATAGAACGGGGTGATAAATTTCCAGGCGAGATTTAGCTCACGCGCCAATTCATTCAATCTCCCATAGGTTAGATAATTTTCACTCTGTAAACTATTCGATGCAAACCCATATTGCCTTGTGAATTGTGCCTCCCGTTCATGCACCATTTGCGTACCGCTCCGGGGGTTGTGATAGACCGGTGAATCAAGAATTACAAGCCTCCCTGATTTATCCAAAGCCCGCAAAGCTTCGGTCAGCGTCCCTTTGATATCAACCGAGTAATG
>DATDRD010000025.1:0-5648 GCA_035291925.1 Anaerolineales bacterium | reverse complement strand
ATACTTGACCTGACCGGTGGCGAACCCTTACAATTTCAGAGCCATCTTAAGAAGGCTGTAAGTGTCAAAAAGAGTTTGTCAGTTGGCTCTCTCTCGCTTTCCGATGCCCTGGCAAGATTGGGGCTGGAATCATGTGACTTGTTGAAACTGGATTGTGAGGGCGCTGAATACTCAATTCTCTTTGGTACCCCACAGGCTGTCTTGGAGCACATTCGGCGCATTGTCATGGAGTATCACGACAATCTAATCCCGTATAACCATCGTGACCTAACTCGTTTCTTAAATGAGCGGGGTTTTCAAGTCGAAACGTTCCCAAACCCAGTACATTCTCATCTCGGATATTTGCGCGCGATACGAAAAAATTAAGAAAGGTGGTCTATGAACCAGGATCCCAGCGTTTTGGATTTCATTAAGTCCCGCATACGTTATTGGCTACGTAAAGTACTTCATCCCTCTTCAGGTATGGAAAAAATCGAAGAGTCTGAGTTTTGGATAGAAGATACCGGGAATGCCGTTCCTGTTCAGGCAAGCCCTAATCAGATTTTAACTGGGACTCCTCCTCGTTTTCCATGGCGCGTATTGCTGGCCCTGGGTTTGGGCTTATTTGGTCAACTTTCTTTGGAACCTCATCAAGGGTCAGAGCGCACCTGGCAGGTTGGAGTCATTCTCTATCTGTTGGCCGGTCTGGTTCTGATCTGGATTAACTGGCGGCATGAATGGGCATTGCAGGCATGGGATGTAGATGCCCATGAGGCCTCACAGGATACAAGATTCTTGCAGTCATCTATGGCCTTCATTGTCTCGCTTGCTTTTTCTTTGATCGCTTTTGTATCTTTTGAGGGAAATCGATTTACGATATTCAACCTCGTGGTATGGTTCATAGCGATACTGACAATGATCCGAGCCTTCTGGCGCCCTGGTGCTAACAATTTGAATTGGGTCGGTGATGTAAAAGACTTCATGTTTCGTTCCAGGTGGAATATTTCATTAGACCGCTCGACGCTTCTGGTCTTGGCAGTCTTGGGTTTGGCTCTCTTTTTTCGCATTTATCGTTTGTCAGATGTCCCTTCACAAATGGTTAGTGATCATGCTGAGAAACTGTTGGATGTTGGTGATGTGCTTAATGGGAAGACATCGATTTTCTTTCTGCGCAACACGGGCCGGGAATTCTTCCAGTTTTATCTGACCGCGGCAATTATCCTGTTATTTAAAACGGGCTTGACTTTTCTGAGCTTGAAGATCGGGACGGTCCTGGCAGGCTTAGTTACTCTTTTTTATGTATACCTGCTCGGTAAGGAAATTGGTGATAAGCGCGTGGGGTTATTGGCACTGACTTTTGCTGGTATTGCCTATTGGCCAAATGTGATCTCGCGCTATGGTTTGCGGTTCCCGCTGTATCCTCTATTCTATGCACCTGCGCTGTACTACTTGATATGGGGATTGCGAACGCGCAATCGGAATGGTTTCATTCTAAGTGGATTATTTCTGGGGTTGGGGTTGCATGGCTACAGTACTTTCCGCATAGCCCCGTTTGTGATTCTGCTGGCGATTGGCCTGTATCTGTTACATAAACAGTCAGAAGGCTATCGCCAGCAAACAATTTGGGGATTGTTTACAATCATCATCATAGCGCTCATCGTTTTTTTACCACTCTTGAGATTTATGATGGAAAATCCTGATATAGTTCTATACCGAGCTATGACTCGGATAGGAGACTTGGAACGACCTCTTCCAGGGCCGGCTTGGCAGATCTTCCTGCAAAACTTCTGGAATTCATTAACCATGTTTGGTTGGGACGACGGCGAGATCTGGCCCATTTCCATCCCACACCGTCCGGCGCTAGATGTAGTTACCTCTGTGTTTTTTCATCTGGGTGTGGTGCTGCTGACTATCCGATATATTCGACAGCGGCACTGGATGGATGTTTTTACTCTGATTTCAATTCCAATGTTAATGATGCCATCAATCCTGTCGCTGACCTTTCCTGGCGAGAATCCATCTTTGAACCGTTCAGCAGCCGCAATTATTCCAGTCTTCCTTGTGGTCGGTTTGGCATTTGGCGGCTTTTTAACGGCACTGGAGTCTGTTTCAGCCTCTATATGGAATAAACGTTTTGCTTGGGCAGTAGGCATCTTTCTGCTGGCATGGGCTTCTTTGCAGAATTATGATTTGGTTTTTAACCAATACAAAAAACTATACGATTTATCTTCGTGGAATACATCCGAGATGGGGGAGGTGGTACACAGCTTTACTGAACTAACTGGCAGACCAGATACGGTATGGCTGGTTGGTTATCCCTATTGGGTTGATAGCCGTCTCGTCATGATCAATGCAGGATTTCCATTGCGGGATAATGCAATATTGCCTCAAAATTTCCAGGATACTCTTGACGATCCACGTCCCCAGTTGTTTCTTGTTAACATAAATGATCTTGCTTCTGCAGAGGCGCTGAAGTCCCAGTATCCTGCTGGCTGGCTGATGGAATATAAGTCGAAATATGAAAACAAGGATTTCATGCTGTTCTTCGTCCCGGCACGATGAACAGTGAATTGGTGATTCAGTATGCCGAATGTAACTGACATCCGCTTCCGGCACTTATGGCTTTATGATGTTCTCTTCCTGCTTGTGCTTGCACTGGCAGGCTATTTGCGCTTGACTGGCGTCAACTGGGGCGAGGGCCAGCACCAGCATCCCGATGAAAATTTCCTCTCAGGAGTGCTTGGAAGTTTGCAGGCGCACAAATGCGCGGATGCAACCATCCCTGTGGAAGCCTGCCCCGTGGAACAGAAACAATGGATAGGCATTGGGGATTATTTCAACAGCGCAACATCCACGCTCAACCCATACAATCGCGGTTACTCGTTCTTCGTGTATGGCAACCTGCCGATGACCCTCGTGCGTGTTGCAGTGGAGGCATTAAATCAACCTGACGCGAAGATTTTGGGCCGCCAGTTCTCCGCGCTTGCAGATTTGTTCGCGATCCTGTTCCTGCACTTCATTGTCTCGCGCCTGTATGGACGCCGCGTGGGGCTTCTCGCTTCGCTCTTCTCAGCATTGACCGTGATGCAGATCCAGCAATCACATTTCTTCACAACGGATTTATTTGTGAACGCGTTCGCGTTTCTGGCGATCTGGTTCGCGGTCGCGATTCTAGGATATGAAGAGCAAGGATCAGGGATTAGTAAAACGGATATCATTGAGCAAGGTATGGAAAATCCGGAATTATCCGAAACGCCGCCGGACAATTCGCAACCTCCCCTTCCTGGGCCGCAACCCGGGAACCCCCAATCTACAATTACCTATTCCCTGTTATCACTCTTCCGCAACCCCCTCGTCCTTCTCAGCATTGGCTTTGGATTTGCATTCGGTATGGCGATGGCGTCCAAAATTAACATCGCACCGCTGGCGATTTTGCTCCCTGGCGCGTTCATCCTTCGCTACATTGTTAAAAAAGCTCAAGGCGGGATCCTTTCTGAAGCACCTGCAAGCGCTGGCGGGGATGACCGCTCGAGCAGCTTTCTGCGTTCACAGCAAACCGATTACTGGATGCTGGTTATTGTCTGTCTCATTGCAGGAGGCCTTGCCACACTGATCTCCTTCCGCATCTTTCAGCCTTATGCCTTTCATGGGCTCGGACTCAATCCACAGTGGGTTGCGAATATCAAGGAACAACGCGTTCAGGCAACTGGCGGTGCCGACCTCCCATGGGAATTACAATGGGCGCGGCGCACGCATCTGTATTCGTTCACGAACTTAACTCTCTGGGGATTGGGTCTTCCGCTTGGTATTCTCGCGTGGGCAGGTTTTCTCCTTATGGGCTGGCGCATCCTCAAAGGCGAATGGCGTCATGCATTGCTATGGGGATGGACGGCGTTCTATTTTGGATGGCAATCGCTTCAATTCAATCCAACGATGCGTTATCAACTGCCCGTCTATCCATTGCTCGGGATGATGGCGGCCTGGTTCGTCTTCGAGTTGGCACGTTTAAACGTTCAAACGTTCAAAAGTTTGAACCTCTCAAGGATTCTGGCAGGCGTTCTTGGAATAAGCGTCGTTGCTTTAACGGCGATCTGGGCATTTGCCTTCCACAGCATTTACACTCGTGATGAGCCACGCATCGCGGCCTCACGCTGGATTTACCAGAATGTTCCGGGTCCCATCAACATCCAAATACAAACAGGCGGCTCAACCTATAACCAACCCCTGCCTTTCCAAATAGACGGATCGATCCAGGCGGGACAGCCATACGACACAACCTTCACCGCGCAACGCAGTGGAATCGTGGATAGCGTCACGTTGGGACACGCGGCAAACGAATTCGCTTCTCCTTCGACCCTCAACCTGATTCTGTCCGACGCGCCGAATCCAACTCCCGATCAGGCTCTCGCCGCCGCGTCCCTGACGGCGGACTTCTCATCGAATAACGACCCGCGCGACGACTCGTACACGCTCGTCTTCGATAAACCCGTTCAGGTAACGAAAGGCAATCAATATTATCTTCGCTTTGAAATCGACTCAGGCGCGCTTTCCGTCAGCGGCGCATCTATCTCCAACGAAACGGACTACGACTACGGCCTTCCCTTCCGCGTGGATGGCTACGACGCATTCGGCGGCATCTATCGTGGACTGAACCTGCAAGTCTACTGGGACGATAATGCGGATAAACTTGACAGCTTTGTGACAACACTAGATCAAACCGATTACATCCTTATCCCTACTAACCACCAATATGCGCAGATCACACGGCTCCCTGAACGCTACCCGCTTACCACTTTATATTATCGGGAACTGATCGGTTGCCCTGCGGATCAGGATATCATCCGATGTTATCACGAAGCGAAGCTGGGAGATTATCAGGGTACACTTGGGTTTGACCTTGTTGCGGTCTTTGAAACCTTTCCGACGTTTGGGCCAATCGTGATCAACGATCAATGGGCTGAAGAAGCTTTCACTTTCTACGACCATCCAAAAGTATTGATCTTCAAGAAGAACGCGGACTTCAATGCCAGGCAGGTTCGTGCCACCCTCAGCACCGTGGATTTGTCAAAGGTTATCCGCCTCACAGCGCGTCAATTCAACAATTACTCCAATTTGCTCTTGCCTGCAGATAGACTCGTCCAACAACGCGCCGGCGGCACTTGGTCCGAATTATTTGATTACGATTGGATTCAGAATCGCTATCCCGTTTTGGGTTTGTTTATTTGGTATCTCCTTATCTTCGTACTGGGACTGGCTGTCTATCCGTTGATACGATTATCCATGCCTGGGCTTGCGGATAAAGGTTATCCCCTCAGCCGGGCGCTGGGACTGGTTCTGTTCGGTTACCTGGCGTGGATGGCTGGCTCGGCTAATATTCCATACACTCGAATAACAATAGCAATTGTTTTCGGCTTGATCCTGCTTGTCGGCGCGTTGCTTGCGTATTATCAACGCGCTGAACTGCGCGAAGAATGGAAGACCAAACGCAATTACTTTCTCATGATCGAAGGTCTCTTCCTGGCCTTCCTCCTTATTGACTTGATCATCCGCATTGGCAACCCTGACCTGTGGCATCCCGCCAAAGGCGGCGAACGCCCGATGGACTTCTCCTACTTTAATGCGGTCATTAAGAGTACAACCTTCCCGCCGTACGATCCCTGGTTCGCGGG
>DATDRD010000024.1:0-3282 GCA_035291925.1 Anaerolineales bacterium | reverse complement strand
GCCAGGTCGAGATCATGCGTAATGAAGATGGTCGCCGCGAAATTCGCTGCAACCAGCGATTGTTTACCATCTGCGGCGGGACGGCACATCGCATCCATGAAGTGGGTGTAATTTGCATAATCCTGTCCTGCGGTCGGCTCATCCATGATCATAATCTTTGACTGCATGGCAAGCACGGCCGCAATGGTCGTTCGCTTTTGCTGGCCGAACGAAAGACCCAGCGGAGGATATTCTTCAAGCCCGTTTAAATTTACAGTTGAAATACTTTCAGCAACCGTTTTCTCGATCACATCTTTTTTGAAATCCAGATTTTTCGGTCCGAACTCCAATTCTTCACGTACGGTCGGCGCAAACAGCATGTGTGTGGGACTTTGGAATACATAACCGAGCACGCGCGCGATCTGTGCAACACTCATACTGCGCGTATCTTTGCCTTCGACCAGCACACGCCCGCTCGTCGGCTTTAACAAACCGATCGCATGTTTGACGAGCGTGGATTTCCCCGCGCCGTTCGGCCCCAGCAACGCGATCAGATCACCACGATTGATCTCCAGACTGACGTTTTGCAGGATGAGTGGAGTATCCTCACTGTAGCGGAAATCCACATTCTCAAAGATGACCAGCGCCTCGCCTCTTTCAGGGCGTTGGGCTGATTCCGTCTTATCGACCTTCTCCCCCATCTGACGGACGCGCTTCACCACCCATTCTGCCGGGAGCTTTACTTCACGGTGATTGATCTCTGTGGGCAAAGTGTCAATTGAACCGAGATACTTTACCTGTCCGGCCTCCATATAAAGCAGACGGTCCGGGCGCGCCGTGATCGCATCTTCCACGCGGTGTTCGATCAAGACAACGGTCTTACCCTCATCAGCGAGGCTGCGGAACACTTCCAATGCTTCATACGCGGAGGCGGGGTCAAGCGAGGCGAGCGGCTCATCCAGCAACAGGATGGACGGGTTCATGGCAAGCAGACCTGCAAGTGCCACTTTCTGTTTCTCTCCTCCCGAGAGATTGAAAGTTTCACGCTCGAGCAAATCTTCTATCCCCAATCGCTGCGCGACCTGTTCAACACGTTCGATAATCTCCTCACGCGGCAAACCTAGATTTTCAGGGCCAAAGGCGATCTCGTTATAAACGTTGCTGGCAACAATCTGGCGTTCAGGGTCCTGTAATAACGTTCCCACGATTTGTGCCACATCGGCAATCTGCACCTCAGAGACATCTTTGCCGTGCAACAGCACTCTTCCTTCCCGTTTCCCTCCGTAGGAGCGCGGGATCAGTCCATTTATGCAGCGCGCCAGAGTGGTCTTGCCACAACCGCTGGAGCCTGCGATCAGCAACATTTCCCCCGGCTTAAGTTCGAATGAAATATTCTCAATCGCCCGCTCGGGGCGAGTACGATATTGGAAGGACAGGTTTTCAATGACGAGAGGGGAATCAGGCATCACATCACCAAAAAATAATAACGATCTATATTGTCACCGTGATCTCATCGCCAATCTTTACGCTGAATCCTGCCGCGGCGTTACCGTTGACAACCGAGATTCCCAGATTGCCGGTGCTCCCAAGCAAGGTGATCAATTCTCCTACAGGCCGTTCACCGAAAGTGTCGACCATGCCTTTGATCACTATTCCATTCAAATGCACCATAATGTTCTCTTTTTGCCTCATCGCTTCCCCGAGGTCTTCCGCCCGTATGTTGGAGGAAATATTGCCAAAATGGTCAATGTGAATCACCTCACCGCGCCAGCCGTCTTTTGTCTTTTCAGGTTTGGGCAGTTCAAGTCGGAGCGGGTCGGTAAAGGATATCCCCAATTCACGCAGGGGAACGCCATTCGCTACATGCGCGGCGACGGGTGCAAAGATGTCTCGTCCATGAAAGACAAAGCTGACGTTTGGCAGCCAGTACTTGATTCGATTCAATTCAACAAACTCGGTCTGCCAGCCCGCCTGCTCCGCGCGTTGGAGCAAGCCTGTGATCGTTCCATTATCGGGACCCACAAAAAACCAGTCGCCGATTTTCGCGGCCATCGGGCGTCGTTTTGTGCCAACTCCCGGATCAACAACCACAATGTGGATTGAGTCCTTTGGAAAGTAGGGAACCGAGCGCGCAAAAATATATGCCGCCTCGCGGATGTTCTGCGCCTGGATCATGTGACTCAAGTCTGAAATTTGAGCGGTCGGGCAAATCCCCCAGATCACACCTTTCATCACGCCCACGTTGCCGTCTTTGATGCCGAAATCGGTGATCAGGGTGATAACAGGCACTCATCACTCCTCAGATAAAGAATGTTCATATTATAAGACATCCGAAAGGAAATCAGTCTTTATTAATCACCTCAACAATATCACCAACCTTCGCACCGAGTTTCTGCGCGGCGCTGCCATTGACGACGGCAATCTCCATATACTCTTCACTATCCACGAGCGCGACCAGGTCACCGGGTTGATGGTGACCATAGGATTCCGCGATCCCGGTCACCTCTGCTCCTAGCAGTTTGTCGGAGAGGAAATTCTGGTAGACTGGAAGGATGAGTCGAAAATTTAGGATGCCCGATTACGAAGCGACATTGAAAGCGCCGATAGTACTGGAAGAAGCCATACCTGCAAACCATTTGGCGCGTTTTGTTGTGGACATTATCTCACAACTTGACTTGCGCAAAATCTATGCAGGGTATGCGGAGCAAGGTGGAGAAGCCATTGCTCCGGAAGCACTCTTAGGGCTGTTGTTTTTTGGATATGCCACCGGTATATTCAGTTCGCGCAAGTTAGAAAAAGCAACCTATGAAAATCTGGGAGCGCGGTATGTGGCAGGTGGACTACACCCGGATCATGACACGATTGCGAATTTTCGCAAGACTTTTTTGGCTGAATTGCAGGGATTGTTTGTGCAGATATTGTTGTTGGCAAAGATGGCAGGCGTGTTGAAGATGGGCAATCTCAGTTTGGATGGCAGCAAGATTCATGCGGATGCGTCGAAAAGCCATGCGGTCAGTTATAAGCGGCTTTTGGAAATAGAAACGCAATTGAAAGAGGAAGTCGCCGAATTGTTTGAGTTGGGCGAACAAGCCGATCAGGGAGAAATCCAATTGCCCGAAGGATTTGTGGTGCAAGAAGAAGTAGCATTGCGTCAGGAACGTCTGATGAAATTAGCTGAAGCGAAGGCGATACTGGAAAAGCGTGCCCAAGAACGCTATGAAAGCGAAAAAGCGGAATACGATGACAAAATGCGCGAGCGCGAAGCAAAAGCACGAAAGCGCAAACGGAAGCACGGCGGGAAAA
>DATDRD010000023.1:0-5246 GCA_035291925.1 Anaerolineales bacterium | reverse complement strand
TCGAGCGCAAAGGCGCGGCGATCTCATCCCAACGCGACAAGGAGCGGGTCGATAGATTACGCGCGGAATCCGATGCGATCATGGTGGGCGGAAGGACGCTTCTCGATGAGGACCCAAAGTTAACTGTCAAATCTGAAGCCTTGCGAGTGGAAAGGATCGCGCGCGGGCTTTCGCCAGACCCCTTTAAAGTCGGTGTTGTCTCTGAAGCAAACATCAAACCTGATGCCATGTTCCTTAATACGGGCCCGGCGCGCATCGTAATATTTACCACGCATCGAACATCTAAAGACCAGCTTGCTTTCCTCCTTTCGCGCGGCGTGGATGTGTATGTACACAACTCGGAAAAAGTCGATTTGTCAAAGGCTCTTTCAACTTTGAAGAATCTGGGCATCCATCGTCTGATGGTCGAAGGCGGGGCGACGCTCAACTTTGAACTATTAAAACTTGGGCTTGTGGACGAAATCACAGCTTATATTGCGCCGATGATCTTTGGGGGCGAATCCGCTCCGACAATGGCGGCAGGCTCAGGCTTCGAAGGAAGCGCAGCAATCCCGTTGAAATTGATCAGTGTTGAAAAGGAAGAGGATGGCGGAGTGCTATTAAAATATCTTGTAGTGAGGTCCATATGACAACAACCATGCATGAACGATTCGATCTGCTGCTCGAAAAAGAGGGCGATCATGAGTGTGAAGGGTTGGGCAGGGATAAAGTCTGTGTCCGCATCGTGGCAATGGCAGAATTGCCCAGTCGTTTTGGTGATTTTCACATTGTCGCGTTCGAAAATAATCGTGATGGGAAAGACCATGTTGCCATCACCAAAGGGGATGTGATCGGTACGTCGGATGTGCCCGTGCGTTTACATTCGGAATGTTTAACCGGCGATGCACTTGGATCGCTGCGTTGCGATTGCCGCGATCAACTCGAGGCCGCGCTCAAAGCGATCGGTCAAATGGAAAAAGGCATGCTGCTGTACCTGCGTCAGGAGGGCCGCGGCATTGGTCTTACGAACAAAATCCGCGCCTACAGCCTGCAGGATCAGGGGCTCGATACCGTTGAAGCGAATCTTGCGCTTGGTTTCCGTGATGATGAGCGCGATTACGCGGTCGCCGCGCACATGTTGATGTCGCTCAAAATTGATTCAGTCCAGTTGATGACCAATAATCCCAAAAAGATCGATCAACTCCGGCAGTATGGGATCAAGGTGAACGGGCGGATACCCCATATCATGGAGCCCAATGAGCACAATCGTTTTTATCTTGAAACGAAGGCGGCCAAGTCGGGCCACATGATTGATTTCTATGGCAGGGAGCATTTGCCCGAACAGTATGACCGTCCCATTGTGGAGGGCATGAGCGAAGAACAGATCGGTGCACTGAATGAGTAACCCTTCGCCTCGGCTGCGCTCGGCTCCCCCTTCGAGGACTTCGCAGGGCAGGGTCGTCCTCGTTACAGGCGCAACCGGCGCGCTCGGAAGTAAGGCAGCGCATGCTTTTGGCGCGCGTGGGCACTCACTGGTTTTGCTTGACCACAATCAAAATAGACTGGATGCCTTATCTCATGACTTAAACCTGCCGGAGGAACGTCTCTTCGCGTCAGTGGTTGATCTTCGGAATGCGGAGGCGGTTCGTTCCACGGCGGAGGCTGTTTCCGTCAAATTCGGCGGAGTCCACGCCCTCATCCATCTCGTCGGCGGCTGGGTCGGCGGCAGGGCCCTCACTGAAGCCAGCGCGGAAGATCTGGAGTTTATGCTTGGCAACCACGTGTGGACGACGTTCCATTTGTTCCAATCCTTCGCGCCGCAGCTCTCCAAAAATGGCTGGGGACGCGTGATCATTGTCTCCAAGTCCACTGTGCCGGACCCGCCCGGCAAGGAGGGAATCTACACCGCCGCGAAAGCCGCTCAGGAGAATCTGGTTTTGAACCTGTCGGCTGAACTCAAAGAAAATGGCGTGACTGCGAATATCATTCAGGTCAGAGCCATAGACGTGCACGCTACGCGCAAAGGCACAGGTACAAGGCCCGATGAAATCGTCGCTGCAATGATGTATCTCTTCTCAGATGAAGCGGCGAAGCTGAGTGGGGCGAGGATACCGTTGTATTGAAATAAAGAAGACCTGGGCTTTCCAAAAAGGCAGAATGGCTAAGAGTTTCCCGCTTCTGCCTTGAATATCAACTATTAGAAAACATCTCGCCCTGCCATTGTCGCAGGGCGAGATGTTTCAATCATCAGATTCCCACTCTGACGCCAGGGCCTCCACTCTTTTGGACAGCCGCTTTTGTGGTTGGATTAGCTCGGCTACGGTTCAGCAATCGTTAAATACTCAAAGTCAATTTCGATTGGCAAAACATCAAAGGAGGTCACATTGAGCCCAACCTGCCCTTCCGTCAACCTATAAGTTGTATCCTTAAGAGTACGCGCTTCCTGTCCATTTATGAACAAAGACAAGGTGTTTCCGATACAGCCTATTGTATATATGTTGGTGTCTTTACCTGTCTTAATAAGTTTCGACCCACCGCTATATATTTGATTATAGCCGCCATCATAAGCATAGATCCAGTAAAGACCATTATTTGCGATGCTGAATTCATACCATGTCTGATCGGCCTCATCGTAACGACATACAAGGCTCACATTATTATTGTTTTTGCCAGCATTATCTGCCTGCACTTCCAAAACGACATCCTGATAGATGTAAGGTGTGTAAAAAACATAAACGCTGGTATTTTTGGAATCGAGAAGCATATTCAGCTTGGAGTTATCGGCGCTCAAGCCAACTCCACTTTCATCGCCATAACTCACCCAGTACGTCCAGTTGCTTAGATCACCATCGAATTGTTCGGTGAAGAAGGCTTGCGCCTCACCACTGGAAGTCCCACTGCTGGAGCCGCCACTCGTATCGAAATTGCCAGTCACGGCCAATTCGCTTCCATTCAATTGGCCCTCGAGAAGCTCGCTGGTGCTATAGCGTATAACAGTCATGGAAAGGGTGTCTGAAGAACCGTGGCTGCGAATCACATCGCAATAATCTTTCATGGTGCCGTCAGTGGCCAGGACAAGCCCTTCCAACTGGTATATGATGTCGCCAGGTTGCAAGCCGGCTTTATCAGCCGCCGTACCCGATTTCACAGAAGATACCCATATACCGCTCAATGAACCATCCTCTGAAATAACAGCAGTACCATTCACGCCTATCGAATCTACATTTTTTCCAGACTTTAATTCTTCTATGATGGGCTGTGCAATATCACCGCCAATGGCAAAATATTGGTTGGCTGCTTCACGACTGCTGTAATTCACACCGACCACCTTGCCGTTTGCATCAATAAGCGGGCCGCCTGAATTACCGGGATTGATTGTCGCATCGTGACCGAGAACATGATCCACCGATGCCCAGTTGGTCTCACCGTCGGCATTTTCCTTTGAAACGATGCCCTTGGTTAAATTGAACTCCGGCTCACCAAGCGGATATCCCGCAGCGTATACTTCCAATCCAGTCTTGACACTGCCGTCATACCATCCAAGGTATGGATAACCATCCCCTTCAATATCAATCACGGCGAGATCAGAACATTCTGAAAGGCCAAGGACTTTCGCATTCCGCGGTGTAGACTCGCCGCCCACCCATACTTTCAAAAGGGCAGAGCCTGCTACAACATGGTTATTGGTCACAGCAATCCCGGAGGGATCAATGATAAAACCTGTTCCTCGCCCAGCCGCATTGACAAGTAAACCAAATTCCGGGTCAACAAACGTGCCTTGTGCTTCAATTTGGATAGTTGCACTGCTTACCGCATCCACATCGCTCACAGCGCCACTTTCGGGTTGGGGAACCGGTGTAGGTTGTTCTTGTACAGGCTGTGTGGGCTGCGCGGGGGGAGGAGTATTACCACCTCCAGTTAATCCGCAAGCCAGCCCTACTATGAGTAGCAAACTAGTGAAAAATAATAGTGGTCTTAGTGTTTTCACGACATCCTCCTTTGAGTGAATGCCAATAGTATAGCACGCGTTAATCAAAATGTAATACCGTAACATTGCACTCTCCTAACAAATCGCCAGCCATATTCAAGTTCTTTTGTGGTACATTCACCCGCATTATGCCCATCCTTGCCATTCTTCTTCTGCTCACTTCGGCCCTTCTGCACGCCATCTGGAACCTCATCCTCAAACAGTCACAGGAAAAATATATTGCCATGGGCTGGCAGGTGATCGTCAGCGGCATCTTTGCGTTTATCGTATTAATGTTCATAGGTTTGCCGCCGCGCTCCATGTGGATGTTCGCCATTTTCAGCATGTCACTCGAGGCGGTCTATTTCATCCTGCTTTCGAATGCATACAGTGACAATGACTTTTCCCTGGTGTACCCGATCGCGCGCGGGACCGCGCCTGCCCTGCTTATGATCTGGTCCGTCCTGTTCCTGCATGAAAAGCTCACCGCGGGTGGTGTACTTGGAATCGGCATGATCGTAAGTGGAATGATCATCATCGGTGCGACCAGCCTGATACAAAATCGGGGGAGCAGACTGCACCTCAAAGGGATCACCACCGCGTTAGCCGTTGCCCTGATCATCTCCATTTACACTTTGGTAGATGGAACGGCTGTCAAAAAAGGACCTCCTTTGTCCTATGGGTTGAGCATGTTCATGCTGGTCCCCATTCTGACCACAACGTACAATGTGCGGCGTTTTGGGTGGACACGCTTCCTCCAGGCATGGAACGGCCCGCGAGTCCCTCTTATCGCAGCCGCCGTTCTGGGTGTGGTCGCCTACTTGTTTGCCCTCTTTGCCTACAGATTGGCACCGCTGAGTTATTCAGGCGCGATCCGTGAAGTGAGTGTGGTCATTGGGGCGTTCCTGGGTTGGCGATTCTTGGGTGAAAATATGGGTGGTATACGAGTACTTGGTGCTATCATTATTTTTGTGGGGATATTGACCATTACTCTGCTTGGCTAAATTCAATCGCCTTCCGCCTCGCGCCGCATCAATGCCCAGAGTGCATCCACATGCTGACGTTCGGTCGGGATCGCGCCGATGGAGACTCGTACCATCCAACGCCCGTCAAGGATCGCTGGAGTGAGGTATGCACCACCGGAATTGTTGACGCGTTCCGCCCATGCCAGTGTGTGCTTGTCCAATGCTTCGTCTTCCAGCCCGGGCAGCATATTCCCGACGCGTATTTTCTTGATCTCCAACAGACTGCTGATCGCGAGGCCTGACAGAATTACCCCACCTGTGGCTGTCAGTTCGTT
>DATDRD010000022.1:0-3625 GCA_035291925.1 Anaerolineales bacterium | reverse complement strand
CTGGAATCGGAGGATACAATCATAGCAACAGGTCCTGTCATTATCCGAACGGCTTATTATTCGATCATTAATGGTATTCCGTTTGACCGTTTTTATCAGAGAGATCACCCAGTAAGAATCCAGAACGCGCTGGTTCTGCTGCGGAAAAATTCGAAATACAATACACCGCAGAAAGTATTGGATTTTTTCAAGTTAGGTTCCGCTTTAGACTTGTCCTCAGCGGAACTGGTGTTTGCATATGGGAAGCTTCAAATTTACTCCATCCCAGCAAGGTAATGGCATCTGCCGCAAATATTAATCCGAATGGCCTGATTGGCAGTGGCGATACGCTATCGCAAGGCGGTTTTTGTTTTCGATTACAATTCGGCACGTGTCTCTCAGACTTTTCGAAATTCTGTTCGCCATCCTCACTCTCTCAAGTGCAGCATGCGGTGTCAATATTCGAGAGCAGGAGACGCCCTCCCCAACTGCATTCATTGTCACATCTACATCGGCTCCCACACTGACCTCGCGCCCATCAGAGACTCCGCCCCCACCTCCCCCTTCGAGCTTGCCGACAGTCGCTCCCGTTGAAGGGATGACTTCCACACAGGTCAATGTGCGTGAGGAGCCATCCACCGCGGGCAATGTACTGGGAATCATTCCTCCAAACATGAGGGTGGAGATTGTTGGCAAGGATCCGGGTGAGAATTGGTGGCAGATCCTGTACCCGCAAGGAGCAGGCGGAAAAGGCTGGGTGACCGCGCAATATATTACAACGGCGAGCAAGCCTGAAGTCCCGATCATTGGAGGCGTTGGCGCAGATCCAAATAACGGGACTGTTGCGATCATCCAGCAAAAGATAAATATCCGCAGCGGGCCGGGGACGGGTTTCAATTCCATTGGCACTCTCAACCCACAGGATGCAGTCAACCTCACCGGCAAGGATGCGAATGGAACATGGCTCCAGATCGAATTTGGATCGGGGCCTGAGGGAAAAGGATGGATCAGCGCTGCCTTCGTACAAGCGAACGGGGTGGAGGATCTGCCCATCGTAACAGATGCCGGTGTAATCGTTGGAACTGGAACGCCGACAAGCATCCCGCTGACTCCAACTCCAACGATCGTGCCTGCCTGGGAGGATAACGACTCTCTCACAAACCCGATTATGAATGTTACCTTCGAGCCAAAAGGAACCCACATTTCAATATACAATGGGGATGTTTCCGCTCCCGAAGGAGACGCACAGGATTGGGTACAATTTACTCCATACAGCCGGACTGTCCTACTGGAAGTTTCGTGCAAGGGAAGTGACCTGGACATTGAAGTTCTGCAAAATGGGCTGGCGATTCAGCAAATGGAGGCCATCCATTGCGGCAGCAAATTGGTCCTTCATGCAGAACCAAATCTTCCCGTGCAAATCCGGTTTTCAGCACAGTCAGATGGATCACTCAACTACATATCCTACACACTTCAACTCAAAACAATTCCATAAACCCATGAAAAACTTACAATTTGCCGACATTCGTAATCGTCCCGATGTGTTGGGCCTCAAGCGGCGCCTCGGAATGGCATATGGCATGACGGTGGGCGTGGCCTTTGCCGCTTCCGCCTGGGGGGTTGATGGCTATTTACTCAGCCAGGCACATGCAATGTACCCGTGGCTGAAACTCATCATCGGAGCTGTCATTTGCGCGACGGTAGGAGGCTTGGTTGGCTGGCTGGTGGCCCGATTTGAAAAAGGCATCCTGGCGCTAGTATTCTACCTGGGCGCGTCTTTTGTATTTGCCTGGCTGATCGTTTACCTGCCTCTCCAGATACTCCCAAGAATAGTATCGTGGCTTGACCCTGAAACCGGGGGCCTATTAAATTACATCTTCTATGAAAATTTCAATTCACGGTTTACGGTGGCTTTTGTCTGGGTGGCCCTGTTCGTATCCCTTGCAGGAATTTTACAATTTCCTCTCGCTGAACCAGCCGCATTTTCGACCTCTTTCTTCGGCAAGATCGCACCGTTGATCGTCTGCTCCGTGATCATGCTTGTCAAAGGAACACTTTTGGACATAGTGAGCAATGAGCCGCTTCGTTCCCCTATTCTCGAAATGAATGACACGATTGAGTTCTCAGTTGACCACCGCGGCGAGCAAGTGGATCGGGCGCTTGCCCGCATGATGCACATGTCCTCCCTTCGGGGAGTCCAGGATGTAATCGACCGGCCACGCCGGTTGATTGTGGGAAGTTACGATGAATGGCTTGGTCAGGTGAACATTCTCGTCCGGTTTGGAGACACTTGGGTGGATTGCGTAACGGTATACAACCAGCCAAGCTTCTGCAAATACGTTATCCCAAATGCGCCCTAGTCGTTTTGCTCCCTCCAGGTTCAAAAAGTTTTCGCATGATTTTCTCATGAAACTCCCTGTAGGATACAAACCGCCCCGGAAATTTAATGGCTGGCTACTCACAGCCAATACCACTTGTGGCGAATTGTACAAAACATCCTTTTATGGTAGAGTTAATGCAGAATTTCACAGTTGCGAGGGCAAAGCCATATGAATGCTGAAAAAATCCCGGATATCATCATCGGCAGGCTGCCTGTTTATTTGCGTGCATTGCAACGGTTGGCAGATAGGGGAATCCAGACCACGTCGTCACAGGAATTAGGTGAGATCGTGGGTATTTCTGCCGCGCAGATCCGCAAGGATATTTCACAATTCGGTGAATTTGGCAAGCAGGGAACCGGATACTCGATTCCTTTTCTGATTGAACGCTTGCGCTACATCCTCAAGGTAAACCGCGTCTGGGAAGTGGTCATCGTTGGCATGGGAGATATGGGACACGCCCTGGCCCGCTATAACGGGTTTAGCAACCGCGGCTTCCACATCAGCATGGTATTCGATAACGATCCCAAAAAGATAGGGCAAAAAGTGGGGGACTTCGAAATTCTGGATATCGCAGTAATGGCTGAAAGAATAAAGGGACATAAGATCAAGGTTGCCATGCTCACCGTCCCCGCAACTGCCGCGCAGGAAATGGCTGATCAACTTGTAAAGGCTGGCATAAAGGCAATCTTGAATTATGCCCCAACCAGCTTGAACGTCTCCGATGGTGTGCATGTTCAGTACATTGACCCCGTCACTCATCTGCAACGTATGACATATTACCTGGATTAGTAAGATAATCAAAAAGGCGTCCGCAACGGACGCCTTTTATTCTCGGTCTCATTAAACCTGCGGCAAACTTCGCCTCAGGATGTTATACATTGGCAGTGATTTTACAGCCCCTTCCACCACACAGGTCATTGGATTATCCACAAGATAGGCGGGAATACCCAATGATTTGGTAAGCAGTTTATCAACACCGCGTAACAAAGCACCTCCGCCGCACAGCGCCACACCCCGGTCGATAATATCTGCAACCAGTTCAGGAGGCGTTCTCTCAAGGACGCGGCGGCCCGTTTCGATCACAGCCTTGAGCGGATCCTGCAGGGCTTCGACGATCTCACCTGTCGTCACGGTGACAACCGGCGAGATCGTTGAAGCCTTGCAGGATCCGTTAAAGGCTGTGATCGAAACGGGCCGGCGCGTGCTGGAGCGAACGCCTCCTGAGCTGGTTGCAGATATTATCGACCGGGGTGTGGCGCTGTGTG
>DATDRD010000021.1:0-3376 GCA_035291925.1 Anaerolineales bacterium | reverse complement strand
CACGATCGTGATGCCTGCCATACCTGCAACCAGGCTCTTTTGCAGTGAGTCTTCACCGAGGGTGGGGCCAATGATGCGTGTCTCAACCACTTTGAGAGGAATGGGGAGGGAACCATAGCGTAATTGGACTGCAAGCTCATTGGCAGACTCCGCGGTGAACGATCCTGTGATCTGTCCCTGTCCACTGGGGATGTCGCCTTCAATACCTGGAGCAGAGACAACACGTTTATCTAATGTGATCGCCAGGATCTTGCCTACATTCGCGGCTGTGTGCTGCGCAAAAATGGTGGCGCCTTCTGGTGAAAGCACAAAATCAATTGCGGGCTGGTTCGTTGGACTCAGGCCAACGTTCACACTGCGAAGTTCCTTGCCCGTCATGATCGTATGATACACGGTGGCAGGCTCTGTTCCATCCGTTGGAGGTGTTGTCGCGTCTGTCGAGCCGGTAGCAAAGTCGGTTTGAAGGATGGTCCCTTCTTCCGGTCTGAAGTCGCCGGTATCCACAAACTCAAGCAGACCTGTTTGTTGGATGATGTCGAGAATGGCATCCGTATCTTCGGCGCCGGGGAACTCGCCCACGATGCGGCGTTCACCTGCGAGCTGAATTAAGTTTTCGCTGACACCCAGCGCATTCGTGCGGTTTTCAATGATGCTGCGGGCGGTCTCCATCTCGTCGGCCCCCGGGTTGGCAGCATCGGCAGGTAGGTCGGCTTCGAGCAGGACCTGCAAACCTCCCTGCAGATCCAGACCCAGGCGGGGAGTGATACTCTGCTCGAAAAGCACAGCGTCATTGATGGGATTGACCAGTTGAATCTTATCACTCAGGTCAATCCACAATCCCAAAGCGAGGATAAGCACGATAATGATGATTCTGTTGGTTAAGTTACGGGCCATACGTTCCTAATCTCCATCCATAAAAATGTGGCGCCTTGGCGCCACGCGGGTGTGATTATACTCCCGTTAAACGGGGATTGGGTAGGGATAAAGCATCAAAAGGAGTCCAACGATTTATCATCCCCGATTGGATTTGGCAACACCGCACTGGCGTTCGGTGCACACTTGCGCCGGGCGCACACCTGCCTGATTTGCTAAGCAAATCATGGGCGGTGCGATTTGCTTAGCAAATCGGGAGTGCCGGGGAGTGTCCAAGCCCGCATTTAATAGGTCTTCATACACCCTGTGAGAAAACCCTGCCTCATTCATAAACCCATTCTTCAAACAATGATGTGAGGTCGCAATTGCAGTGTTCTTCAGCCATTGACCTCAATTTCTCAGGCGTGGCAATGTCCCATGAAAGGGTTTCCGTGTAATCCTTGATGAAGCTATCAAAGATCTCTTTGCCCATCTCATCTCTCAATGCGACGAAGAACAACGGTCCGCGCCCGTAGACGATCGCGCCATATTCCTGTCCCGAATACGCGGCCACAGGCAGGCCAATGGGAATCCTGGCATTGCCTACCTCTGCCCAACGGCCCTCGAGTGACTTGCGAAAACCTTCTTCGCCGGTGGCGGCGTACTCATCCGCATAATATTGGAGTGTGGCAAACTGCGTGAGCGCCTCATCCAGCCACGGGTCATCAAGCTGGTCATCACCGACCAGATTGTAGAACCATTGATGTCCCGCTTCATGAGCGACCGTTGATTCCATATAGACGCTGGCAGGTGCATCGCCAAGGTATTTCTTCACATCATAGATGCGCGAGGTGATGGCGACCATGCCGGGGTATTCAATGCCCAGTGCGAGCGTGGGAGTTGAAACAATATCAAATTCCGTATATGGATACGGCGCGTAATGCATGCTGAAATCCTCCATCGCCTTGGAAGCAACCTCCAATGCCATCTGCGCGCCATCCCTGAATTTGCGGGGCGCGTAGCTGCGGATCGTGACTTCTCCAAATGTTTGCGACAGCTCTTCGTACCGCGGGCTTGCGGCTAGATAAAAATCGCGCGCGGGTCCGCTCGCAACGACGGATGTCTGAACCCGCCCGGCTTCGTAGCGGCTGATTTCACGCCCGGACATGACCAGGACCACGTCTTTCGGCGCACTGACGCGTACAATGTAGAACGACGCATCCGCATAGGTGACATCGCCGCTTTCCGGCGGGATCTCTGCATTCCAGCCTTCATCGTCATAGACCGCGATCATGGGATAGGCATGAGCCAGTGCGAGCACGTCTTCAGCATATGCCAGCACGCCATAATTCGATTCAAGCGTTTGGGGGACGGTGACGGCGAAGTCCATTTGAATAACAACGCTTTGATTCGGTTCCAACGCTGATGAGAAGGGCACAGTCATCAGACTGTTTTCAAGCTCGTATGTCGGCGTGACGGATCCCCCATCCACTTTCAAATTTGAGATCATCATCTCGCCGCCCAGGATGTTTGGGAACAGGCGGAATCGGACCTCATTTAATGGGACAGTTTCAGCGTTTGTGTAGCGGACTTCTTCGGTCCCTGTGATGTGATAGAGGTCATCCGCTATTCTGAATTCGATGTGATAAGTGCTTGCGCTATCCAATCCATCCAGCACCGATTGCTCGGATGCAACGAGGCCATCTTTGAAAATGGAGCGATCTTCCCACGGGGTTTGGAGCGGATCGGAGCCGGTAGGAGGAGTGACTGTTGGCGTGAGGATGGAACAGGAAACCAGAAGCAGGCAAAGGCTTGTCCTGAGCACCGTCGACACTTGCACCCCGTTCGGACGGGGAGCCCGCCGGGGCGAGACGGCCTGGCCCACACCTGCCCCGGGAGCAGGTGCCAAGGAGTGCAGGTGAGGGCCTAGGAAGGAAACCAAGAGTCGTTTCATGAGTCATTCCTTATCGGGCGAAGCGTCCCGCAGGCGCTGTCCTGACTGGCGAAGCCGTGTCGAAGGGTTTTTTGCATGATTGAAAGAGTTGTTCCATTAAAACCTGCGGGACGTTAGGAAGTCCAACGCTTTCTGTAAAACTTCTTCCGGAGTCAGGTCATCCGTCTCGATGAATAGATTTGCGTGTTCACGCGCGTGCGCGAGTCGACGCAGTTGTTCGGTGTGGTCTTTTTCCTGCCAGTTGAGCTGGCGGCGCGCGGTGCTAATGCGGAAGGATGCGTGAAGATAAATGAGGAGTTGCGGCCTGGTGATGATTTGCCACATGGCCTGCACGTAGGAATGTTCCTGTGCAATGTGCCGGCAAACATAACCATGTTTTTCAAGGCCTGTGATGAGCGTGGATTTGCCAGCGCCGCATGGCCCGACGATACCGATCAGTGGTTTGGTACCTGGAGGCTCCATTACTGATTATCCTGCATCAATCGACTGAGCTGCTCAGGCCCGCCAAGCACTGCCAGCGTATCGCCCGTATGAAGCGGGCGCGTATCTGTAGGATGCATTTCAGATTGG
>DATDRD010000020.1:0-7352 GCA_035291925.1 Anaerolineales bacterium | reverse complement strand
CTGCTTGCGATCGATCGGGACCATATCCGGAGCCAGGAACATATGCTGTTGATGGTGATGGACCACGCTCGAGCTGGCTGGCACACTCCACACTTCGCGGCGCTCGATCACCTGCCACAAATGCGGTTGATCCTTGCTGCGCCCGATCTTTACCAGAATGTTATATTCCGAAGGCGCAATGTTGTTGAACACGGTCAGGACCTGCCCCTCCACCGTGCGGACGAAGATCAATCCAGCGGTACCGGTTGAAACCATGCCGGCGTGATCTCCAAGCCAGGCAGGGATCTTCTCGAGCCATTGATCACCCCTCTGCTCGGTGAGCTTGTCGAACAGCTTTTTGAACTTATCGATGGCCGTCATTAGATCAGCACCTTGACCATGTTGATGTTCGGGACCGGCGCGATGGACAATATATTGCCTTCACGGTTCAGCCAGGTAGTTCCAAAATCTTTTGATAAACGGATGGATGATCCGCCCGCCGCGACCCACCAGGACGCCGTACCAATCCCACCCGCATAACCCCACCACCAGTTTCCGGGCGGAAGGCTGCTGAGCGGAGACCACGTATATCCGCCATCGGACGACTTCCCCTTCGCGCCGGTGTTGAAGCGTGTCATCATATACGTCCCGGTCGGGTCGGAGGAAAAGTAAGGAGGCACACCGAACACATCCTCAAGATTTATAATTTCGGTCAGATTGACAAGCGTGGAGGAGGCAAAATTGTTTTCCGCTATGTACATATCATTCCCATCTCCATGCTCGTGGAACGTTCTTCCGGTCGTACCTGCCCTAACATGAGTCTGCGCGATATTTGGACTGCCAGTTGTGATCACCGATCCGCCTCCCGGCGCGATTTTCGAGAAGTGCTGATATCGCGTGTACAGCCAATAACCGAATCCATACGACAAACCGCCATAGGCCAAATTTGAAGGATCTACAAACGCACCGGCGGCAAATGAACTACCTGAGCCAATCCAGAACTTTTTACTCACATTCACCTCCCCCATCACAAAGCCCACTTTCTCAGAGACCAGCGGATTGTGTGCCGCGGCAAATATTCCCCATTGTTTCCCGGTTAATGGTGACGATGGCCTGATGGTCGGTTCGCTGTATAAAACCGTAAACGTCCCGCCGATGCTCGGCGCGCGGGCAATGAAAAAAGGTTTACCTGTGTAATTGCCGGAATCCGCCACATCATAATAGACAGCATAAAACGCTCCATTCGGTGTCCTGAAAAATGCGTTGATCTTGGTGTATTGCGCCGATGTCAATCCTGCATTGACCGTGATCCATTGCGGATTGGCGGTGTTGATGTTCGCAGTGTAGAGAATCCCGTAACCTGTGCTGTGAAGCAGGCACGGCAGGGCTGCATCAGGGTCTTGCTCTGGCACACCGGGAATAATGATCGGGATATCGGGTAGTTCTGGCAGATCTGGCAATGGCGGGATCGAGAGATCCACGTCACCCGAGCCTGGGATATCTCCGTTGGCGGAGATCTGCTCGAACGTCTCCGCTTCTGAATTCACTTCCACACTCAGCCAGCGTGAGTCGTTGTCATAGCGCAGGACCACACGCCGCGGGATGAGATTGCCATCATAGCCGATGCCGCGTGGTGTATCCGCTGCAACGATCGTGATGTCCAACAATTGGCGCGGACAGATATCGATCATGCGGTTGTCCCCTGCTAGCTTCAATGGGATATCAGGAAACTCGTTATTTTTCCACCCGAGTAAAAGACCGGCCATCTGGTTGGATCCCGCCTGGCTCGCGGCGAGCAATCCATCGTTCAATTCCCATTCGCCATGCTTCCTCGGGATATGTCCCGGTGACAGGCTGTACAGCGTGGAAGAGACACCCGATGAATTCACGAACCGCGTCGTGATGTTGACCTGTCCCGTTTCGTGCACGGTGACGCGCTCGAAGTCGCTCACGTCCATCCAATCGTCGGTCGTGACCGTCATAACCACCGGCCAGGTGCGGCTGCCTGCCGGCACCATTTGCGGATCGATCTCCGCGAACAATCTCGCATAGCGATCGCACCCTACGTTCGCCATCAGGTTCAAGCCTGCAAACTCGACCAGTTGCGACCATATGAAATTTGCGAGCGTGGCCAGCTTATCTGCATAGCGCGTGTCACTCGTTCGGTAAAAATCCATTACCGTTGTGGCGGTCGAGCGCCAATGCAGCAAATGCCACAGGCCGCGATCCACGTCCAAATTCTTGACCTGATCCCAAGCGCTCGGGGATCCGTTGGTGAAATTCAATTGGCAGGCGCTGACCTTGATCCTGTTCAGCCAGTAATGCGGACCGTACACCGTGAAATGAACCTGCCCCGCGATCGGATCCCAGCGGATGGACTCACCGGCCACGCGTCCCACTACGATCACATTCTCGCGCCCCTCGATGGGACCAATAGATTGCTCGGTATTCTCATAGTAATCTTTGGCGAAGAGCACCACCAGCGTCCGCTCACGGATCTCGCTCAGCGTGGCCTCCGCCTGCATCGTGACATCGAACATCCATCCTCCCGAATCGACACTGCCTTCGCAGTTGGCGAGTTGGAAGACCGTCGCCGGTGGATTGTCATCATCAAAGACGAATACATTCCGCACGCCGATGGTCGTTTTGCCATTCGCCGCAGTGACCGTGCAATAGACCCGATAATTCCCGGCAGCATTGTAGGTGATGGTCGGAGTGGCTGTGCTCATTCCACTCGATGCGCTCGAGCCCGGTGCGGTCCAGGCGTAGGCTGAGATGGTGGAATCGAACACCCAGGAGTCTGATGCGGGGAAATCCACCGAAACGGATGCGCCTTCGAGCCACAGCACCGCATCAGGTCCCAGAACAGGCACAGGTGCGAATGATTCGTGCTGATCGCTGTAGGCTATGTTCACATCCATCAGTAATCCGCCATCCTCATCCACGTGGATGTGACGCGGGTGCAGGTCGAAGTCATCCACGATCGTCAAATAACAATTGCTCTGCCAGCTGATCTCGCTCGTTTCCCCGATATAGATCTTCGTGCCATCTGGCGCAACACGGATGCGGCACATACCCAGGTTATAAGCGCCCGCGCTCGTGCCAACATATAACAGCATGCCCGCCTTCACGTTGCCTAAAGTGCCCGAGCCGGTGTTGTAAGAAATCTCATACACCTGGTCATTCGACGAAGGCAGCGATGCCAGGCGTGCCGTGTAAATTGTGTTCGGCACCAGCACAGCCATATAGAGCTTGCACCACTGCCCCTCTGAGCGCAGCAGGGATAATTCGGGACTGGTGATTGCCCTAGCCATTATGACCCCTCAGGGATTTCGATCAACTGTCGGAATTGGACTGAAAAATTTTTTCGATGCCCCCCCAGGAAGCGATTTTGCAATTCGTTGGGCCAGATCATCACGCCCGAGAAAGTGGCGTAGGTGTCATCGTCAATCTTTGTGACGATAAAGATATCAGCCGATGCATTCGGGCAGAACGTTTTGAGCTGGTTATATTCTTCGATTGTGAGAATGCTGAAACTCCATACAGCCACAGGCGTACCAACACCAAACATGCCACTGCTCCCCAGGTGCACGGTTCGTGCATAAGGCAAAAATGAGCTCGTGGGCGCAGGCAGTGGCGTTGTGAGCTGCTCGATATTCGTCAAACCTACTTCTGTCGTACCGATTGCAAAATCTGCCATTATCTGACGCCTCCAAGAGCAAAGTTCAAACGCTCGATAAGTTTTTCGGCATTCTCATCGAAAACACCCTGCACCTGTCGTGTGGTGAGACCGCCTGCGAAATTCTGAATGATCGTCTGCTGTTGAGAGCTGCTGTTGTTCGTGATCGGTTTGGCCAGCAAACTGGCGAGCGCATTCGGGTCCATGCTGTTTCTTAATCCCAGCATATACCCCTGACCGGTGAACATGCCCAACTCCATCGCCTTTCTGCTGGGTGACGAGACGCCAAGTTTTTTCTTGATCGCCGCAAGCACAGATTCAGCCACCCTGTTCGCCGCAAGGATCAAGGATGGAATGCCCATCAACATCCCGTTCGCAATCCCAAACGTAATATATTTACCCAGTTGTGACCAGTTCGTTTTTGTGAAGACGTTGGAGATGTAGGACACGAAGTTTCCGAGCGCGGTCCGCATGAATTCCAGGAAGCGGCCCCAGGCATCCTTGATGCCGAATACTTTCTCGAACACCTTGTTGACATGTTCCCCGAACGCATCGAAGGCTGCTTTCAAAAACTCGGTCGCCGATAAGGTGTCGCCTCGCAGGAAAGCCATCAACGCCTTCCACAGGTTCTTGATAACGGTCACCACTGTGTTGGTGGCGTCTCGTACAAACAGGAAATTTGATTTCCATACCAGTGCAAAAATACCGACGAAAAGGATCAGTGATGCAAGGATCGCCAGGACGGGCAATAATGCAGATGCAATCGCTGCCCCGATCGCGGCAAAGGTTCCCACGATGATCCCATGTATCGAGACGATTGCTGCACCGATGGTCCCCAATGAAATTCCCCAGGATTCGAATATCACGACCAGCGCTGCCAGGAACCCGATCAGCTTGATGAGCGAGCCGATGATCCCCAAAATGCCGAATGAGAACGGGTTGAAGTTTTTGGCAGCCAGATAGATGGCCAGCCCGATCAGAATGGTTCTGATCAATGGCCAATGATCGATTATGAAAGTCGAAAATTTTACCACTCCATCCAGCACAACGACGATGCCTTCTGCAAATTTTTCGACATCGAATTTTTCAAGGAAGATCACGAACTTATCTACGAGCAAGCCTGCGCTGGCCGCCACTTTCTCAAGCATGGGCCTCAATTTCCCGCCTTCGGCAGTCATTTTCCCGATCCGCTTCAGGAACTCACCTACAGCTTTTGCTCCTGCGCTAAAAGCGCTCAAAAAAGGTGTCCCGATATTGACCAGAATATCATTGATGTAACGCGGATAGGAGCGGATGATCTTTGAAGCAGTGGTCATTGCAGCTTCATAGGCCCCCGCTACGCTCACTCCTGCCGCCAAAACGGCATTGAGAGCTGCCTGTTGCTTCTGTGTCGCCGTCAGTGAAGCTATTGAGCCGCCTGAGCCATTCATCGCATCGTTGACAGCTTCTTGTGCCTCGGCAACTTTTTGCTCTGCCTGGGCAATTTCAAGTGCACTTGAGGCTCCTGGAATTCTTGCATCGTTCAATTTTGTCTGTGCTTCAGAAGCATGACGGGAAGCATCTCCCACTCTTTCCTGCGCCTCCTCGACTTTCCTTTCAGCATCTGCCACCCGCTTTATGGCATCAGCCACGCGTTCCTGAGCATGTGCGATGGTCAGGGGATCGACCTTTTTCTTGCCTAGCAATGCATCCAAATCCCTTTGCGCCCTGGCTACTTTTACTTTTGCATCCGCAACCCGGCGCTCAGCATCCGCAACTCGCCCCTGAGCATCAGCCACACTATCTGATGCGTTTGCCAGCCTGCTCTGTGCACTGCTCAATTTATCGGTATCTACTCCCTCCCCCCGCTGCGCTGCTGCCAATGCCTCCTTGGCAGCCTGCAAATCCAATGTTGCCCCTTTGAGTTTTACCGTGTCCACTGTGCTCTTCCCCAGACTACGCGCCAATTCCTGCTCTGCCTGGGCGAGATTGATGGTAATGCCATTCGTCCGGATCACTTCCGGCTGTAATGTCACAATGCCATTGATGATCCCGTTCAATGCTTCTGTTGAATTCCTGCCTGAAATCGTGGCAGCGTCCTGAGCCACACGCGCCAGCTCAGACGCCTTGGAAAGATCCAAACCATTCCTGATAAATTCAGCAATGACCTGATTGGCAACCGCCGCCTCGATCCCCATCTCCCGCACTTCTGCGGTTTCTCTTTTGATCGCGTCCGTAGGGATGCCGGCGTTCTTCCCCAACTGCTCATTGATGATCTCGAGCTCCTGCACACGGGCCGCTGCCATGAGCGCATTCGTGCCAATATCGACAATTCCCTGCCCGAATTTAAACAGAACCGCGCTGCTGACCAAAGCAATCAACGCGGTTTTCATGGAATCTACACTGCGCTCAAATGCGGAAAGCCCTGCCTTGCCTTTATCAAGGCCGGAAACAAAGCCCGTTACATCGAGAATTACTTTCCCGTATGCGCTTCCTAATTGAATCGCCATCAACTACTCCAGACAAAACAGACATCCTGCATGGACGCAAAACCATACAGGATGTCTGTCTTATTGAATAAGATTTGATTTACTGTTTCAACAATGAGCCTCCACCCAACGCAAAGATATCGTAACTGAGCGATCCAAGCGATTCTGTGGCTCCCTGGTTTTCGATCCATGTGACCTTGCCCCGCTCGTGCATCGATCTCCATGAGAGCAGTAAGACCAGATCGTCCAGCAGGCTGATCGCTTCGGGTCTTGCTTTGGCTTTTTCCAGATATGCCCTCAGCGTCTCGTAGGCACTGTCCGTCATCACTCTGACGAATTCGGGCGCGAACAACGGACGTTCGTCCGCCGGTGGCGATACCACCATCACTTTCCTTGCTTCTTGCTTTAACATGAGGGTCTCCTATTACCGAGCAAATGAAGCTGCCACAGAGCGTCATCACTGGGAGACCCTCATCTCGGCAGTGTGCGGTTTCTGTGGCAGCTTGATACCCACGAGTGGGAATGAATGAATTGTGAGGAACAACCGTATCGTTCTTAAAAAGAACGACACTGCCTTCGTGGGTGAGATGAGGGTCTCTGTAAAGTTCATTATACGACAATGCTTTGGTCATTGCAATCACCAAATTCCATTTGCAGGTATTCTTAACTGTTTTGTAATGCGGCCTTTTGCGCTCCGGTACCGCCCGTTCCCGGAAGGGGATTGGGGCAGGCTAAAACCGGTGAACGCATCCTTGCCTTCATTTATGTTTTTCTCGACGCGCCTGCCAACGATCAGACAGACCTCATCGAGATTCCATTTTCCGAGATCAGTCTGCAGACCGGTGATTTCGCTTGGACTTTTTCCGTAACCCGTTGCCAGGTTGTAGAGCCGCCATAGGTTCGACTTCACCTTCGCGAAAGGAGCGGACTTGCTCCACCTCCCGGTTCACCCAGTTGAAAATGAACATCCTGTCGTCTCCGTTCATTTCATCGAGACTGAGATGGTCTTCATCTGCCTTCTCTGCAATCTGCGGTTCCACCACGCATAAAAGGATCAGCGTATCGACCAATTGTCGAAACTCCTGTGCGTTCTCGGTCAACATTTTCAGGTCAAGTTTTATCTTGCCCTGCTCCGCCGATTCCTGCGCCAGATCGATCATCACCTGGGGCAGCTTGCCGGTGAACATGAGATCGGTCATCGTCACGTCACGCACTTTCACCTGCAA
>DATDRD010000019.1:0-5037 GCA_035291925.1 Anaerolineales bacterium | reverse complement strand
GCGGCAAGAGACTCGGAATTTTCAACGCGCATCACAGGGTTCACAATGCGGCGCAGCATTTCCTTCGTGCCCGCGCCCGCAGGGATAACACCGGTGCCCAATTCAATCAGACCAATATAGGTCTCAGCCGCAGCAACAACCCGCGACCCGTGCATCGTGATCTCACAACCACCGCCCAACGCATATCCCGCAGGTGCAACCACCACTGGCTTCGGTGAATAACGCATGCGCATGTTCATGTCCTGCAATTTTTTCACAGCTGCGTCGAGCATATCCCACATTCCCTGCTGTGCACCGACCACCAGCATGAACACATTTGCACCTGCGCTGAAATGCTCCGCTTCGTTGCCAATCACCAATCCATCGAAATCTTTTTCGAGTCGGTCGAGCCCTTCGAGTGTCATAGTCATGATGTCGTCGTCGAGCGAGTTCATCTTCGTGTGGAACTCAAGACACGCAACGCCATCGCCCATATCATGTAGAGTCGCGCCAGCGTTTTGCGCCACGATCTTCTGTCCTTTCAAAATGATCGCGCCATCCGGCTTCTTCAACTTCGCATACCTGCCTTTGACAACGTCATACACGCCAACCTTATCGCCGTTCTTATCCTCAGGACTGCTACGCTTGTATTGATAAAACGACTCAACGCCATGCTTCAACATCGCATCCACCCATTTGGCTGGCGCATATCCCGCGGCCTTCATGCGTTTCACAGTCTCTTTGACGCCAAGCATATCCCATGTTTCAAACGGACCTGCCTCATGCATAAAGCCCCAACGGACTGCATCATCAATTGGTTTTACTGTATCTGCGACTTCAGGTAGGATAGTGGACACGTACTGGAAGCCTTGATACGTCAATGCTTTGACGAGATTCGCAGCCTTATCATCCGCTTCCAACATGACCTTCAGCCTGTCTCCGAGATTCTCAACATCTTTCGCAGCTTTGACCGAGTCAAAGCGCGGCTTTGTCGGCGGGATGTGTTCGAGTGTGTTCAAGTCCAGCGGCCAGAACTCTTTCTTGCCGTCCTCACCGCGCACTTCCTTGTAGAAACCGACTTTCGTCTTATTGCCAAGCCACTTGCGCTCGATCAAGGTGGCGATCAGTTTGTTCGGTGCTTCGGCTTTGAGATATTCCTGCCCAAGCTTGTCGTGTGGGATCAGCGGCGCGAGATTTCGCCCAACATGGTCCCACACATCGATGCCGACCAGGTCTATTAAACGGAATGTAGCGGTCTTCGGCCTGCCCATCAACGGCCCAGTGATGGCATCCACTTCATCAACGGTGTAACCGTTCTTCATGATGAAGTCCATGCCGAAGGCGCCCGTTCCAAACGCCACGCGGTTGCCGATGAAGTTGGGCGTATCCTTGCATAGCACAATCCCTTTGCCCAACCTATATTCACCGAACCGTGAAATAAACTCGACGACTTCCTTATCCGTGTCTTTCGTCGGGATGACTTCCAGCAGCTTCAAATAGCGCGGCGGATTGAAGAAGTGCGTCCCAAGAAAATGTCTCTTGAATCCTTTCGAGCGGCCCTCGGCAATATCCTTGACGGGAATCCCCGATGTGTTCGTTGTAACAATCGCCTCCGGCTTGCGGACTTCGTCAATGCGCGTCATCAAATCCTGCTTGATCTTGAGATTCTCGATGATGGCTTCGCAAATCCAATCAGCCTCCGCAATCACACCAAAATCATCTTCGAGATTGCCCAGCTTGACGAAGGTTTTCAAATCTGAAGACATCAGGTTGGCAGGCCTGGCTTTCAGACAGCGATCCCAACCTTCATTGACGATTTTGTTTCGCGCAGCCTTATCGTCGGGAGGAGCGTCTTTCGGGACAATATCCAGCAGCGTCACAGGCACGCCTGCATTCGCGAGATGGGCCGCCAATGCCGCGCCCATTGTCCCTGAGCCGATCACTACTGCTTTGTGAATTTGATATTTCATGATTTTTTCCATGTTCCGCTGGTTGAGTAGTTCCGAGCCTTGCGTTGAGCCTGTCGAAACGACAGCGAGGAACGTATCGAAACCAGCATTTTCAAGTTCATATTTACCTGTTATGGGTGGTTTCGATACGCCCCGACAAACACGGGGCTACTCAACCACCGAATCCTTATCTCAACTCTTTTCCGCTATAGCCAAGTATCTGTCTCGCGACGACCAGCCGATTGATCTGCCCCGTGCCTTCATAGATATCGGTGATCTTTGCGTCGCGGAACCATTTCTCGGCAAGGAACTCACGGCTGTAACCGAGCGGTCCCAGAATCTCCACCACCTTCTGCGTGATCTTCGTGCCTACATCGCCCGCCTTCACCTTGCTCATCGAGGACTCGAGTGCGTTCGGTTTTTTGTTGTCCGCCATCCACACCGCCTTGACCACCATCAGCCATGCGGACTTAAGCATGATTTCCATCTCGATCACGTCGCGCTCGATGGATGTCAGCTTCTGCCGCGGCAAGCCATAGCGGATCTGGACTCCGTTTTCCGCGAGTTTCTCCTTCAGGAATTCCAAAGCGGCGCGCGCGACGCCCAGGCCTGACGCGGCCACGAGAGGCCGGGTTGCATCGAAGGTCGCCATCGCGCCCTTGAAGCCTGTCGTCGTCTTCTCAACAGTTGGACTGCCGAGAATGTGGTCATATGGAACGCGCGCATCCACGAGCGAGATCGAGGCGGTATCACTGACACGGATTCCCAGTTTGTGCTCCAGCTTCGCGACCTTCACGCCCGGAGTCCCCGCTTCGACGACAAAGGCGCGCATCCCCGCGCGTCCCGCCGAGGGGTCAATCGAGGCCCAGACGACGACGAAGCCTTTGCCAAGTTTTTCATACCCGGTGATCGCTTTATCTCCAGATGTGACGAAAATCTTCTCGCCGTTGAGAATCCACTCTTTGGTATTTTCATCGAGGACCGCCCGCGTGCGGATGGAGGCTGTATCAGAACCCGCGCCCGCTTCGGTCATGCCCATCGCGGCAAGTGTGGGTTTCTCCTCGCCAAAGCGCGCCAGGAACTTGGCTTTCTGCTCGGGTGTACCCGCCGCCTGGACGGCCGCCGCGCCCAATCCCCCACCTGGCGTAACGAGATACATGCCCACATCCCCCCACGAGAGCATCTCGATCTGTGAGGCCAGCACCTGATAAGCAATCGGCGGACGCTTCTCTTTCTGCTCTTCGCCCCCATCGCCATGCCCATTGCCTTTTTCCTTCGGGGCCAGCGACCCCACACCCATGGCCTTCATGGCTGTGTGCATGAACTCAATGTAATCCCAGGGAATCTCATGTTCATGTTCATCGAAGTAGCGTGAGCGCGAGCGCATCATCTCCTCGGCGACTGTCTTCAGAACGAACTGTGTTTGCACGATTGGTTTCGGTGCTTCAAATTCGATAGACATAGTTTGTCTCCTTACGGATACAAGTAGACAAGTAAACATGTATACTGGTACACACGTGGCCACTTGTTTACTTGTATCCCTGTCTACTTTCTCAGACCATGGCAAATCCCGTAAACATCGCAAAGCCGCGGCCTTCGCGCATCCACATCTCAACGGGATGTTCGCGGATGTAGCCATGCCCGCCCAATATTTGCACCGCGCGGTCGGTGACCATCATCACCATATCCGCCGCGCCCGTGGCAGCAAGATACGCTTCAGTGAACGCGTCCTCTTTGCCTGTGTCCAGTTTCCAGGCGGCCTCCCACGTCAGCAGGCGCATGGCTTCGATCTCGGTCCGCATTTCGGCAAGCATGAAGGCAATGGCCTGCTTCTGTGCGATCTTGACTCCGAAGGCTTCGCGCTCCTTGGCGTAATCGCGCGCGTATTCGAACGCGGCATTCGCGACGCCTACGGCTGTCGCGGCGCAGGCAACGCGCATCGAAGCGAGAAGCAGCTCAAAGTCGTGACCCGACGCGCCGCCCAATCTCATCGAAAAACGGACTCTTACGTTATCCAACTTGACCCGGTAAAGCGGAAGCGCGTTCAGGCTCATCAGCTTTTCGCGTTCATCTGAGATGATCAATCCCGCGGCGCTCTTCTCCACGATGAAGCCCTGTGTCTGTCCATCCAAACTGGCGTACACGAGAATCGCTTCAGCATCTTTCGCGTACGGCACAAAAGCCTTTTCGCCATTGATGACATATTCCTCACCTTTAAGCGCGGCGGTTGTCTTGAGCGCAAGCGGGTCAAAGTCAAAATCGTACTCGATGAGCGCGGCCGTATACGGACGCCAATCGGCTTCGATCACCTTTGAGAGATAATTTTGTTTTTGCTCCTCACTGCCGACCAGCAGAATGGGGAGCGCAAACAGATTCGGCGTAGCGACGGCGAACGTACCAGCCAGATCACCGAACGCCATTTCTTCAAGTGCAAGCGCGCTCGTAACCGCGTTCCGTTCTCCAAAGCCGCCATATGATTCAGGGATGGAAGCCTGCAACAGGCCGAGCTCCCAACCCTTGCTCACAAGTTTCTTCGCCAGTCCGCCGCCCTCCTCTGCTTCGCGCGCGGCGACACGCAGATCGTTGACTGCGTACTTCCCCACCGCTCCGACCAGCATTTTTTGTTCTTCAGTTGGATCGAATGAGTACATACTTTCTCTCCTTTCGCTCTTTATCGGTGGTCGAGTAGGACGAGTGCTTTTCGAGCCTGTATCGAGACCACCCGGAACCGGAAAATTTCAGGTTTGATTGTTAGAGGTGGTTTCGATACGTGGCACTAAGGCGCCACTACTCAACCACCAGACTTTTCTCCTTTGGCAGGATCTCCGAATCAGAAATTTCACGCAAACGACGGTAACGGGCAGGTTTTCCCTGTTCCACATCCCCGGGGTTGGTGATTTCGATCATGCCATGTTCATAGAGATATTCAACGTATGCGCCTGTCTTTTCGATGATAAGCAACGCATTGTATCCGCCCACTTCTCCATAGACGGCCTGGCTGATTTCTGCAATGGTGAGCGGTTTATCCAGAGCATCCAGCGCCTTGCTCATGCGGCGGGTGAGATTCTGACGTGTCGCCTCAATTCGTTCAGGAAGGTCCGTAATTACA
>DATDRD010000018.1:0-3589 GCA_035291925.1 Anaerolineales bacterium | reverse complement strand
CTCCGGTCGTTTTGACCGCCATGTAAACGTGCCGCGTCCAGATGTGAAAGGGCGCCTGGCCATCCTGGAACTGCATGTCAAGGATCGCCGCCTGGCATCGGATGTGAACCTGATGGATGTTGCCAAGTCTACGCCGGGATTGGTGGGTGCGGATCTTGCCAACATCGTCAACGAAGCCGCCATCCTGGCGGTGCGGAGCGGGCATGACGTGATCACCGTGCAGGATTTTCAGGAGGCAGTGGAGAAAAACCTGACTGGCGGTATCCAGCAGAAGAGCCGGGTAATGAGCGAAGTCGAGCGCCGTACAATCGCTTATCATGAAGCCGGTCATGCGGTCGTCATGAACGAAACGCCACACTCCGACCCTGTCTACAAGATTACGATCATCCCAAGAGGACAAATGGGCGGCTTTACCATGTCGCTCCCGCAGGAGGATAGCCTGCTGATGTCCCGCAACCAGATCCTCGCACGCATTACCAGCCTGATGGGCGGCCGGGTGGCGGAGGAATTGTTCTGCGATGATATTACCAGCGGCGCGGCCAACGATCTGAAAGTTGCCACACAATTGGCTGAGGAAATGGTCATGCGACTCGGGATGAGCGTTACCGGGCTGAGGGTGCTCAACCGGCCGGAAGGCTACGAGGCTCTTGCAGCGCCGCACATGGGCCAGAAAACCTTCGAAGCCATGGACGAGGCGATCAGCCAGATTCTGACTGAGGGGTATGGTGAAGCCAGGCGCATTCTGACCGAAAAGCGGGAGGCAGTCGAGCGGGTGACGCAAGCCCTGCTCCAACAAGAGACTCTGTCACGCGAAGAGTTCATAGCGTTGATATAGTTAAAAACCGTCCTCGCCCGAATCTTCATTTGATAATAAGAATGCCTCCGAGTAAAACCTTGGAGGCATTCTTACGGATTTTGTGAGTGCGTCGCACCAGACCGACAGGAGAATCTACTTAAGTGGACGAATCCTCTCGACAAGACTCATCTCATTAAGTAAGGTGCGACGCACCCTCCCATCCGCGCGTTGATGGAATACACGGACACGGTCGCCGAAATTCAGAATACTCTCAGAGTGGGGACGGCTATAAAGCTTGATAAAATTGAAATAGTGTCTACTTAACCCCAGCGGACTTGTCACATTGTTTGGCAAGCCTTGCCAGCTCTGTTAAACCTAATTATGAGGAGGTCGCCCTATCTTGGGGCGACCTCCTCATAATCAAATGGCTTTACATTGACATTGCTTCGTATACTCTGACGCTTGTAATCATTGGACAGCTTTTAGCAATTTTTTCTGCTTCATCAAGGCTGTCTGCATTAATCACTGTGTAGCCCGATAATGACTCCATGCCCATTGGCAGTTCTTTGGTTCCGGTACGAGAGATTTCTCTTCCAGGACCGAGGGGGCTGCCAGGATCAACCACCCTGCCTCCTATTGATGCGAACCACTTGCCCCAGGCTTCTTGTATTTCCTGAGTAGGCGTTTCAAACCCGTAGTGAAAAATTACAAATTTCTTCATTTTTTCTCCTTTTTCTTTGTATGATCTACACCCAAATAGTGAGCATAGTTTTCAAAGGTAGCTTCATCGCTACCCCAGTAGGTGTGATACTGCATTACCCAATCTTGAAGACTACGTAACGCTTCTCGGTTGAGTGTAAGAAAATTGGTTTGCCCGATTTTCTTACGTATGATCATGCCTCCTTTCTCAAGTACTTTTATGTGCTTGTAAATTGCAGGCAGGGTGAGCCCGCGCATGGAAGCTAACTGACTTATAGAACAAGGCTGCAGACCTAAAACGTAAATAATCTCTCGCCTGTGTTTGTTGGCAAGGGCTTCAAAAACATTGTCTAAATCTTGCGGGGCTTTAGGCTTGGTCATAATAGTTAACTCATGAGTTAACTATAGCACAGGCGTTCTATCCTGTCAAGTGATTTAGATGTCGACCTTTGTTGGTTGGGTTTTTATTTATGCTTGGTTCGATGGGTCTCTGAGCGTGCGACGGGTTTGATAAGTGAAAACATTTCTAATCAGATTGAAACTGTAAAAGGAATAATAAAGCCTCGCCAAGTTACAGATAAAAAAATCTCCGAGGACTACTCTCGGAGGTCTAATCATCTAATATCGAATTATCGAAACCCCTACTCCCCCGTCGGCACCCAGATATTCTTCACCTGCGTGGCCTCGTGCAGGAACTCATGGCCTTCGCCCTGCTCGCGATCCATCCAATTGCGCGGCAGGCCGTGGCCGACCCAGGTCCGCTTCATGTTGGCTGCGGATTCGTACTCCACGTGGTAACTGCCCTCGGCAGTGCCAAAGTACCAGATCGAGTCCACATCTTCGTGCTGGACAAGTGTCTTGACCAGATGCTCGCGGTCGCCTGTGACGATATTGACCACGCCGCCCGGCACGTCGGAGGTATCGAGCACTTGATAGAAATCCGTCGCGGAGAGCGGATGTTTCTGGCTGGGGATCATCACCACCGTGTTGCCACGCGCGATGGCGGGAGCCATGAGCGAGACAAATCCCAGCAATGGATATTCATCCGGGCAGGCGATGCCAACCACACCCATCGGTTCATTGACCGCGACGGTAATGCCGCGCAGAGTCGTTTCCTGCACCGTGCCGCCGTATTTATCAGCCCAGGCCGCGTAACTGAATAAGCGTTCCACCGCCGCATCCACTTCGGCTTGCGCGGATTTCTGCGTACGTCCCGTCATCTCGACAATGCGCTTGACGAACTCCGCATTGCGCGCATCCAGATTTTCAGCGATGAAATATAAAATTTGTGAACGATTGAATCCATGACGCATCGCCCAGCCTGGCTTGGACAAATGTGCGGCGTGCGCGGCTTCGACTGCATCACGAATGTCTTTGCGATTGCCGTCACCGACCTGACCGACAAGTTTTCCTTTCGCGCTCAGCACGCTCAACGTGTACGCGCCGTCGGGGCGAACCTGCTTGCCGCCGATATACATCTTCGGGGTGCGGTCGACGCGCGGCCGCAGGTCACTCCCATTGGCGCGCTCTGTGGTGGGCATCGCAGGACGCGCTGGAATGTGCTCGCCCCACTTCTTTCCATCAGCCGATGGTCGAGTAGGCGTGTTCGTCGCCGTATCGAGACCAAAGTCTGGGCGCGGGCGTTCCATCCAGATCGGCCGGATGTATTCGAACAAACCTTCCCTGCCACCTTCGCGACCGAATCCCGATTCGCGATAGCCGCCGAATCCCGAAGCGCCGTCAAATTGATTCGTGCAGTTGACCCACACCGACCCAGCCTTGATCTTGCTGGCTGCATCGAGCGCCAGGTTGATGTTGTCACTCCACACACTCGCCGCGAGTCCATAGCGCGTATTGTTCGCCAGTTCAACTGCCTCAGCGGGCGTGCGGAAAGTTAACGAGACCAGGACCGGGCCAAAGATCTCCTCCTGAACGGTAGCCGCCGCAGGATCAAGACCCGTGAGAAGCGTGGGCTTATAAAAAAGACCATGCTCAGGCATTTTGATATTCGGCTGATAACATTCCGCGCCTTCGCTCACGCCCGTCTTCACCCAACCATCAATCGTGTCCCATTGCGACTGATCCACAATCGCG
>DATDRD010000017.1:0-4598 GCA_035291925.1 Anaerolineales bacterium | reverse complement strand
CTAAAAGGATCGAAGAAGGTTCTGTTGAAAAATGTTCTCGACGCGAAATTCAGACAAAGCGGCTTACCGATTGCCAGGCGTATCTGGGATACTACTCAGCTTCCCCATGTCACTTTTGATTCCTTCTTCATTCAGATTCTGTTTCATGAGCTCTCTCATGGCCTGGGACCAGGCATCATTGTGGGGCCTGACGGAAAGAAGGTGGAGAACCGGATTCTGTTAAAGAATCTCTATTCCACCATAGAGGAGGCAAAGGCGGACGTGGCGGGCCTTTGGAATCTTTTCTATGCCATCGACAATGGCATTGTCACGGCCATCGACAAGAAAGCAATCATGGGGACCAATGCCGCACTCCACTTCCGGAGTATGCGGTTCGGGATTCATGAAGCACACGGACGCGGTACGGCAGTGCAGTGGAACTGGCTCCGGGAAAAAGGCGCGATTGTTCCTGCCGAAAACGGACGCTTTCGTGTGATTTTCGATAAGTATGAAGCCGAAATCAAGGCACTGGCGCACGAACTTTTGATGATTGAGGCCACGGGCGACTACGACCGTGCGCAGAAACTGCTGGATCAGTACGGCAAATCTACGCCTGAAATCGAATCGGTGAATGAGCGTCTAAAAGATATTCCGGTGGACATCGGACCTCTATTTGTGGGGGCAGGCGAAAAATAGGAGCCCGTGCCGACTTTCAGCGCTTCTGTTTTGCTCTCAAGAATTTAAGATCCTCTCGATCTTTGTCACGGCCTGAGGCTTCCTTGTTGCGAATCAGAGCATCCAGGCCGATGAAACACACAAGATAGGGCGAAGCATCAATGGAGTGAGGTGAGATATGGATTGGATCTCGGACCCCCAAGCATGGATCGGTCTCCTGACACTAACGGCTCTGGAAGTCGTCTTAGGAATCGATAACATCGTTTTCATTTCGATCCTCGCGGGAAAACTGCCTTCCCATCAACAAGCCGGCGCTCGCAGACTGGGACTCGCCGTCGCCATGGTTTCGCGGATCGCTCTCCTCCTCTCGTTGACATGGATCATGCGGCTTACCGCGCCGCTCTTCTCCGTTTTCGGCCATGTTGTATCCGGACGCGATTTGATCTTGATGATCGGCGGTCTTTTCCTTCTCGCCAAAAGCACGCACGAGATTCACGGAAAACTGGAAGGGCTCGAAGAAAAACGCAGCGCAAGAACCTTCTCCTTTTGGGGAGTCATCGTTCAGATCATGCTGTTGGACATTGTGTTTTCTCTGGATTCCGTGATTACAGCAGTCGGAATGATCAACAACGTTTCCATCATGGTGATCGCAATCATCATAGCCGTCGCCATTATGATGATCTTCTCGGGAGTAGTGAGCGATTTCGTAGACCATCACCCGACTATCAAGATGCTTGCATTGAGCTTCCTGCTCATGATCGGACTACTTCTGGTAGCCGACGGAACAGGTTTCCACATTCCGAAAGGCTACGCGTACTTTGCCATGGGCTTCTCCATCTTTGTAGAGATGTTGAATCTAAGGATGGGCGCTCGCGCAGCTCGCCCGGTGCAATTTCACGAACTGCTGAAGAAGGAATGAGCAGCTACTGTCCGGATCATCGCGGAAACAAGGGGCGTCGGACCTGCTTCCACTAGTGCTTCGTTGCATGGATTCGTATCAGAAATTCCCCCTCCTTGGACAAGGAGGGGGCTAGGGGTGGTTGGATAGAGATTGAACTGGGTTTCAACCACCCCTTACTCCCCTCCTTATCTAAGGAGGGGAAAACCATATCATGCGAATTTCTGCAATTAAGTACTAGCCTCGATTCCCACCTATTAGGTTCCGGTTAACGCCCCGTCCTCCTTCCGCGTGGGTGATCCCTACGCTGTTTCGATTCTACGCCTGTTCCATTGCTCGTGGCCAGGTCTGTATGTGCGCTGTGCGATATCAGGTCAGGGATCTGATGGTGTTATATTTATTGTATACTGATAAATATATAGCCACTATTATAGCTGAATCTGTCGGTCAGGCCAGAATCTGCTAAATCACGATGACTCTCCTGTATTGACGCTATTTAATAGATTTCGTACAGAATTGTGGTTGACATCGAGGTGTCTACATGATATAGTGGATATATGTATAACAGTAAACATAAAAAACTAACTGATTATGCTCGTCCTTTTCTTGAGCCTGCCAATTCCACACATCGGCAATACGAAGCACTGAGAGCTTACTTTGTCGAGGATCTCCCATCGAGTGAAGCGGCGACTCGTTTCGGCTACACTCCGGGGAGCTTTCGTGTGCTGTGTCATCAGTTTCGACAGAATCCCAAGCGAGAGTTTTTTCTCCCTGCATCCAAAGGAGTGCGCCCGTCCCCCGGTAAGGATGCGGTTCGCCAGCAGGTCATCGCACTTCGCAAGCAGAACCTGTCCATTTATGACATCAGTAAGTCTCTTAAAAACACCGGGCATCAGCTGAGTCCTGTCGGTGTCTCGCTGATTTTGAGGGAAGAGGGTTTTGCGCGACTGCCCAGACGGCATGATGAGGAACGGCCAGCGGGACTACGACCCCAGGCTGCTGCCGTTGCCGATGCCAGACTACTGGATCTGAGTCCGCACAGGTTTCGAACAAAATTTGGAGGGTTATTCCTGTTTTTGCCCGATTTGGCGGCGGCCGGATTGGACAAGATGCTACAAAAGGCAGCGTTTCCTGGATCCGACAAGATCTCCGCAGGCCATGCGATGCGCTCTTTGCTGGGTTTAAAATTGTTCGGCAGCGCCCGTCACAGCCACGTAATGAGCTATGTCTTTGATGAAGGGCTGGCTGTCTTTTCCGGGCTCAACACTATCCCCAAGCGTTCGTTCCTGACCGAGTACAGTTGCCGCATTGACCCTGGTTGCTATCCCAGGTTCATGCATCTGTGGTTTGACGCCATGGGAACGCTGGGCCTACGCCGTGGCGTTTCCTTCGATCTCGACTTTCACACCATCCCTTTTCATGGGGAAGATGCATTAATGGAAAAACACTACATCTCCAAGCGCAGTCGGCGCCAAAAGGGTATTCTGGCTTTCCTCGCCCAGGATGCCGATAAGCGGCTCTTCTGCTATGCCAACGCCCATCTGCGCAAAGACCAGCAGAACGATGAAATTCTTCGCTTTGTCGAGTTCTGGAAAGAACGAACATCTCGTCTGCCGCAGGAGCTGATTTTCGATTCCAAGCTGACCACGTATTCCAACCTGAACAAACTCAATGAAATGGGCATCGAGTTTATTACTCTCCGCAGACGCTCTCGTGAGATGCTTGCTCAAATTTCCACCGAGCCCCTCTCCGCATGGAGGCGAATTGAGCTTGATGTTGTAACACGGCTCTACAAAACACCTCGAATTATTGACAGAAGGATTGTTTTGCCCAGATACCATGGCCCTCTGCGCCAAATCATCATCACCGATCTGGGCCATGAGGAGCCGACTCTACTGCTGACCAATCAGTTGAGACGTTCCCCTGCAAAACTGATTGCTCGCTATGCCCAACGCATGATCATCGAAAATAACATCGCCGATGGAATTGATTTCTTTCACATGGATGCCCTTTCTTCAGCTGTGGCAATGAAAGTCAATTGCGACCTTCAGTTGACACTGATGGCCAGCAGCCTGTATCGCTTACTGGGATACAGGATCGCTAATGGCTACCAAACCGCCAAGTCCCGTCACATCTTCAGGGACTTTATCGACGCCACGGCACAGGTGACAATCGAAAAACACGAAATCGTCGTCAACTTTCAGAAACGCGCGCACAACCCACTGCTGATGGCTGCCGGCTTTCCTGACACCAACATTCCAATCCCCTGGCTCAACAACAAACGGCTTCGCTTCACATTCGGATGATCACGCCGGTCCGCGTGGTGTTTACAATAAAACTAACATTGAGCCGTGATATCCTGATATGACATCGTCGCACTATAGTACAAAAAATCAGTCGATGCGTTAGGCCGTTGTTCTTTCGTGGGAATCGAGGCTAGTACTTAATTGCAGAAATTCGCATGATATGGTTTTCCCCTCCTTAGATAAGGAGGGGAGTAAGGGGTGGTTGAAACCCAGTTCAATCTCTATCCAATCAGCCCCCTCCTTGTCCAAGGAGGGGGAATTTCTAATACGAATCCATGCAACGAAGTACTAGTTCCAGGAAAGATTTTATCAGCGGGTGTTGACCAGGATGGTAGGCGCCTTGGAGAATGGGTTGAAGCCTATCCGGCAGTCGATACGAAAGACCTCTTGCAGCAACGTTGGAATCAATACCTCAGCGGGCGGTCCGATCACTCTGCACGAACCACGATGCAGGACTATCAGCTCCCGGCAAAATTCCGCCATCAGGTTCAGGTTGTGAGAGACGGCTAGAATGGTGAGCTTCTCTTGTGTATTCAGCGCTTTCAGGATCCGGAAGATCTCAATCTCATAGTGTAAGTCCAAATGTGCCGTCGGCTCATCCAGCAAAAGAATCTGAGGCTCCTGCGCCAAAGCCCGTGCGAGTAGGACCCGCTGCCTTTCTCCACTGGATAACTCGTGGATGTAACGGTCTCGGAAATCCCACGCCTCCGTCTTTCGAAGCATCTCTTCTACCTTCTCGT
>DATDRD010000016.1:0-9245 GCA_035291925.1 Anaerolineales bacterium | reverse complement strand
CCCCCCCTGCCGATAGAGATGACCACCCTCGCCCGAACGCGCGCCCTGACCTTTGGTTCCGCGCCCGGCAGTTTTACCCTGTCCCGCGGAAATACCACGCCCAACACGCTTTCGATTCTTCTTGGAGCCCGGATTGGGCACAAGATCGTGTAGTTTCATCGTTCCTTACCTACTCTTCCACCTGAACCAGGTGAATGATTTTTTGGATCATCCCGCGCAGAGCCGGGTTATCCTTATGTTCAACAGTCTGATGCATGCGTCGAAGACCAAGTGCGCGTGCAGTTGCCTTTTGATCCTTTGTGTAACCAATGGGACTGCGAACCAGGGTCACGCGCAAAGTTTTGTTGCCAGCTTCCTTCTTAGGCATTTTGCTTCCTCCGTTCCCAGAACGGCAGCAGGTCATTGACGTTCTTGCCTCGGCGAGCTGCCTCCTCCTGAGGAGACTTCAACTGCTCAAGAGCGTCGAATGTTGCCTGAACTACATTCAAAACGTTCGCACTGCCCTGGGACTTGGTCAGGATGTCGCGCACTCCAGCCACTTCGAGCACAGCACGAACGCCGCCTGCAGCGATTACGCCAGTACCAGGAGAAGCAGGCTTGAGCATCACGCGCGCACCGGCCACCTTGCCCAGCACTTCATGAGGAATGGTCGTGCCTTGCAGATTGACAACGCGCATATTTTTGCGAGCCCGCTCAGAAGCTTTGCGCATTGCATCCGGCACAGCGTTTGCCTTGCCAACGCCCATGGAAATGGTGCCGCGCTTGTCGCCAACCACCACTGTCACACGGAATTGAAAACGGCGGCCACCTTTTACAACTTTTGCAACACGTGCAATTTCAATAACGCGCTCCTCGAACTGATCCTGCGCTTCGTAGCCCTTTTGTTCAGTATTTTGGTATTCTGCCATTTCTTTCTCCACTCAAGCCTAAAACTGCAGGCCGCCTTCGCGCGCGCCATCTGCAAGAGCCTTGATGCGTCCAATATAACGATAACCACCGCGGTCAAAAACAATGGATTGAATCCCCTTGTTTTTGGCCCGCTCAGCAATTGTCTGACCGACCAGTTTGGCTTGTTCGCATTTCTTCAAGCCTTTCACTTTTTCGCGCAGATCATGGTCCACGGTTGAGGCGGACACCAGAGTATGACCTGCCTGATCATCGATCACCTGCGCATAAATCGCCGACAAACTGCGGTAAACGTTCAAACGCGGACGTTCCGCTGTTCCCGTCAAATTTTTGCGCACACGCACATGTCGCCGCGCCCGGGCAACAGAACGAGACTTGTTAGCCATGCTTACTTGGCTCCTTTCCCAGCCTTACCGGCTTTGCGGCGGATCTTCTCGCCAGCATAATGTATGCCTTTGCCATGATATGGCTCGGGCAGGCGTACGCGGCGGATCTCCGCCGCGGTCTGACCAACGATTTCACGATCAAACCCAAGCACCTTGATCTGGCGGGCTTTTTGATCAACTTCGAAAGCAATGCCGGCGGGTGGTTCCACTGTTATCGGATGTGAATAACCAACATGCAAAACAAGGTTTTTGCCGTTCATTTCAGAGCGATAACCGACGCCATCCACTACCAGCACAACCTCAAAACCCGTACTAACACCGCGGACCATGTTCGCGATGAGAGCACGCGTGGTGCCGTGTAACGCACGTTCAGCAGGATGATCTGATTTGCGCGTCACAACAACCTGTCCATCTTCCAACGCGATGCCAATCAGCGATGAAAATGTACGCTGAAGTTCGCCCTTCGGTCCCTTCACAAGGACATTCGAGCCCTGCACATTCACCTGCACACCGCTCGGAACATCCACTGGTAAACGTCCAATGCGAGACACTTTTTACCTCCTGCCTTCTACCACACTTTACAAAGGATCTCGCCACCCACGCCCAATTGGCGGGCACGAGCACCAGTCATAACACCTTTGGGTGTTGAGAGAATTGCAACACCAATACCTGAAAGCACCCAGGGGATTTCCTGCTTTTTGGTATAAACCCGGCGTCCTGGCTTGCTTACACGCTCAATCCCTGTAATGACAGGGCGTCGTTCGCGTCGCTCGCCTACATACTTGATTTTCAGACGCAGCACCTTCTGGGGCAATTGCTCGCTTTCGACCACTTCAAATCCTTCGAGATAGCCTTCAGCCTTCATGATCTTGGCGATCTCAACTTTGAGTTTCGAACTGGGCATTGCGACCAGGGAATGGCCGGCCAACACGCCATTACGGATGCGGGTCAACATATCAGCGATCGGATCAATAATAGTCATACAATCACCTCCACCCGATTACCACGAAGCCTTCGTAACGCCAGGGATTTTGCCCTGCAGCGCCAGTTCACGGAAACAAATACGGCACAAACCAAAGCGGCGGATATAGCCGCGTGGGCGTCCACAGCGAACACAGCGATTCCGTACCTGGTTCTCATGCTTCCGACGTGCTTCGCGATATTGCATAGATTTCTTCGCCATAATTTACGCTTCCTTCCTGCTGAACGGCATACCAAGCATCTGCAACAGAACGCGCGCCTGGTCGTCGTCTTTGGCAGTGGTCACAATCGTAACCTCCATGCCGCGCAGTTTATCGATTTTGTCATACTCGATCTCCGGAAAGATCAACTGGTCACGCAGGCCCAGTGTGTAATTGCCGCGGCCATCAAAAGCATTCACAGATACGCCGCGAAAATCGCGTACACGTGGAAGGGCCGTACTCAACAAACGGTCAAGGAAAGCCCACATGCGCTCGCCACGCAGAGTAACTTTGGTCCCGATCAAACGTCCTTCACGCAGTTTGAAATTCGCGATGCTTTTGCGCGCCTTGGTCATGACCGGTTTTTGGCCGGTAACAATGGTAAGGTCAGATACGGCCGATTCGAGAGCCTTGGGATTATCCAATGCCTCACCCATGCCAATATTAACCACGACCTTTTCGATACGAGGCACCTGCATAATGTTCTTTAGATCGAACGCCTTGCGCAGAGCCGGGACAATTTCTGTGTTATATCTTTCCTGCATTCTATTCATTTCACATCACTCCGCGGCTAATCAATTAATGCCTGACAGTTCTTGCAAACGCGGCGGGCTCCGTCTTCATCGCGCTGGACGGCAACGCGGGTAGACTCACCACATTTCGGGCATACGAGCATGACATTCGAGATGTCGATCGGTCCCTCAAACTGGATTCGACCCGGATTGAGGTTGCGACCGGCCTGCGTCTGCACCTGTTTCTGATGCTTGGTGCGGATGTTCACACCCTGAACAACAACACGGCGGTCATCCAGTAAAACGTTGATCACTTCACCGCGCTTGCCTTTATCTTCAAGGCGTCCGCTAATGATCTCTACGGTATCACCCTTACGAATCTTGACTTTCATACCTAAGTACTCTCCTAAGCCTACAACACTTCCGGGGCCAGTGAAACAATCTTCATAAATCCCTTTTCACGCAGCTCTCTGGCAACAGGACCAAAAATGCGGGTGCCTCTTGGGTTCACGCCATCGGCATCCAGGATGACCGCAGCGTTATCATCGAAGCGAATGTGGGAACCGTCTTCCCGGCGCCATTCCTTTGAACAGCGAACAATCACAGCACGTACCTTTTCGCTTTTCTTCACTCCGCCTTGCGGAGTTGCGGATTTCACGGTGGCAACTACCATATCGCCAATACTTCCATACCGACGAGTGGAACCACCCAACACATGAATGACCAGCAATTCACGAGCGCCGGAGTTATCAGCAACCTTCAGACGAGACTCATGCTGAATCATCGCTTACCTCCACCTTCAGATCAGCAACCCCGGTATCGGCCGTACGAATCTCGCGCTTGACAATGTTTTCCACGACCCAGTGTTTATCACGTGAGATTGGGCGCGACTCAACGATTTGAACCTGGTCACCAACCTCGCAACCGATCTCATCGTGAGCCTTCACACGTTTGCTGGAGTGAACAACCTTGCGGTACAGCGGATGGCGGAACACACGTGTGATCTCAACCACAACTGTCTTTGTCATTTTGTTGCTGGTGACTACACCAGTCATGCGACGACGATTGTTCATGCTTCACCTTCCACAGCTTCAGCCGTTGTCTGTTCGCGCACGATAGTTTGCATTCGAGCAATCTCACACCTCAAAATGCGCAGACGGCTGGTATCGGTCAATTGACCTGTCACCTGCTGGAAACGCAGTTTCATTAACTCTTCCTGGGCGTCTGTCAGCTTCGTCTCGATTTCGCCCGATTTCAGATTTCTCAATTCAGTGGTTTTCACCGACTTCATGCCTGCTCTCCTGCTTCATGACGGGCCACGATCTTGGTCTTGATCGCGAACTTATACTGGGCATTCTTGAGCGCTTGCACGGCGGTTTCGGCATCCAGTCCACCCACCTCAAACATGATACGGCCCGGCTTGACTACAGCCACGTAGTATTCAACATTTCCCTTACCGGATCCCATGCGAGTTTCAGGCGGTTTGTGCGTATACGGCTTGGCCGGGAAAATACGAATCCAGACCTTGCCGCGACGCTTCATTTCCCGGACGATGGTTCTGCGTGCCGCTTCGATCTGCCGCGCGGTCACCCAACCCGGTTCCAGCGCCTGCAAACCAAATTCGCCGAAACTTACTTCTGCGCCGCGCAAGGCTTTGCCTCGCATACGGCCGCGCATTTGCTTGCGCCACTTTACACGTTTTGGCATCAACATAATGACTACCTCTTCAAAAGACAACCGGTATCCGTGGCTACTTGCTCACGTATACGCCTTCGGTTGCCTCGACCTTTTCTTCCACTTCAGGCATTGCTTCGCCTTTGTAGATCCATACCTTCACGCCGATTTGGCCGTATGTCGTCCCGGCTTCTGCCTTTGCAAAATCCACATTGGCGCGCAGGGTTTGCAGAGGGACACGTCCATCACGCAACCACACATCGCGCGACATTTCCGCACCGCCCAAACGACCACCTACCATGATCTTGATGCCTTCGGCACCCTGTTTCATCGCCTGCTGGATGGCGCGCTTCATCGCCCGACGATAAGCAATGCGTCGCTCAAGCTGATCAGCAATATTTCTCGCCACCAGCATGGCATCTGTATCAGGAGAACTGATTTCCTTGATATCAAGATCCACTTTTTTGCCGACAAGAGTTTCGAGACCCTGACGGATCTTCTTCACACCTTCACCTTTACGACCGATCAAAATACCAGGCTTGGCAGTATGAATGGCAACTCGAATTTTTCCAGGATAACGCTCCACTTCAATGCGCGAGATTCCTGCCTTGCGATTCTTGATGGAATCAGGCAAATCCTTGCGAAGTCTGTGAACATCAGTGTTTTTAGCCGCACCACCTTTGGATTCGATTCCCATGAGCAGGCTGCGAATGGCAAAATCCTGATGCAACTGCTGGCGATACTGCGAACCTTCGGCAAACCAGCGGCCTTGCCAGCCCTGATTAATACCAAGTCGCATACCAATCGGATGAACTTTACGACCCATTATTTCTCCTTGTTCTTCAGCTACGCCCCGCGCTCACGCAAGACGACAGTAACATGTGAATTGCGGCGTAGTATCGGCTTGAAGCGTCCGCGTGCACCAAAACGACGCCATTTGCGAGTGGGAGCCTCATCGGCAAAGATCTTGGCAACATACAGTTCATCGCGGCTGACGCCAAAATTCTCCTCTGCATTCGCTACAGCAGAAGCCAGCAATTTTCGGACCGGGAGCGCAGCGGCCTTGGGAACGAACCGCAGCATTTCCAGCGCTTCATTTGCATCTCTGCCTCTCACCAGATCGACCACAAGCCGAACCTTCTGGGCAGACATTGGGAGAAAACGTAAGTGTGCCTGAATATCATGCATTGTTCATTCTCCTGGGTCTACGCTGGCGCGGCTTTCTCGCCGGCCATGTGGCCGCGGAATGTGCGCGTGGGGGCGAATTCGCCCAATCGATGGCCGACCATGTTTTCGGTAATATAGATCGGAACGTGACGGCGTCCATCGTGCACAGCGATCGTATGTCCAACCATCTGAGGGAAGATCACGCTGGCGCGACTCCACGTGCGCAGCACCTTCTTCTCACCCTTCTGGTTCATCGCTTCAATTCTCTTCAAAAGTTTGGGCTCGATAAACGGGCCCTTTTTCAATGATCTTGACATATCGTACCTCTGTATCGGTTAGCGGTTCGTCTTGCTGCGACGACGCACAATATACTTGTCAGTTTTCTTGTTACGGCGGGTCTTATAGCCCAGCGTGGGTTTACCCCACGGGCTTTTCGGGCCTGGCAAACCGATCGGCTGACGGCCCTCACCACCACCGTGGGGGTGATCGCGCGGGCTCATTGCTGAGCCGCGTACAGTTGGGCGGATGCCTTTATGGCGTTTCCGGCCTGCCTTACCAAGTTTGACGTTACCATGATCAAGGTTTCCGACTTGACCAACGGTCGCATAACAGACTTGGTGGATCAAACGAACTTCACCTGAGGGCATACGGATTTGCGCGAAATCGCCTTCTTTTGCGAGCAACTGGGCTGCCCCACCGGCAGAGCGAACCAGCTGGCCACCGCGCCCCGCCTTGAACTCAATGTTATGGATCAAGGTACCGACCGGGATGTTGGAAATTGGAAGCGCATTCCCGGAACGGATCTCGGCTTTCGCGCCAGCCATAACTGTATCGCCAACCTTCAGATCTACCGGAGCGACAATGTAGCGCTTCTCACCATCGGCGTAGTTCAGCAGCGCAAGGCGGGCTGTGCGATTCGGGTCATACTCGATCGCGGCGACCCTCGCAGGGATATCGCGCTTGTCGCGTTTGAAATCCACCAAGCGGATAAAGCGTCGGTGCCCACCGCCGCGATGACGAACGGTGATGCGCCCGTAAGTATTGCGCCCGCCACTCTTTCGCAATGGCACAATGAGTGAACGTTCCGGCTTGGACTTGGTAATTTCTTCAAAGGTATAACCGGTCATCCCGCGGGTGCCCGGGGTTACTGGTTTATATTTTTTTACAGCCATCACTGCACCCCTTCAAATATTTGAAGTGTTTGCCCCTCAGCCAGGGTAACAATAGCCTTCTTGTATCCAGGCTTGCGGACCAGCAGGCGACGACTGCGAAGGCGGCGTCCACGTTTGGCTGGGGAATTGATAATATTCACGCGCACGACACTCACGTCATAGAGTGTTTCAATTGCATCCTTAACCTGTGTTCGCGTCGCGCCATCCGCAACAATAAATGAATATTGATTTAATCTGCCAGACTGGTAACTTGATTTTTCAGTGACCAGCGGGCGGCGAAGGACTTCATAAATGGTAGTCACATCGTTCTCCTATCCCAGATTCGCCACCAAGGCGTCCAATGCTTTCACTGGCAGCACCAACTTATCATATCCGAACAAATCACGAATATTCAGATAGCCTGCCAGCAGGACCTTTGCGTCTACAAGATTATCCGCTGAACGCATGACAATTTCATAGGATTGATCCTTCTCAGGCAAAAGCACAAGCACTGTGGCATTACCTACAAGATTGGTCAGAGCCTCCGCCATGAGACGGGTCTTTGGCTCAACAAGATTTAAGTCATCCACCACCACCACGCCTGCATCGGCGGCTTTTGCTGACAACGCAGAGCGAAGCGCGGCCTGGCGCATCTTTTTCGGCATACGCTGCTCATAACTACGAGGATGTGGCGTATGAATACGTCCACCACCCACCCACTGTGCTGCACGGCGCGAACCTTGACGCGCACGACCCGTACCTTTTTGTTTCCATGGTTTTGCACCACCACCAGCAACTTCACTTCGCACCTTTGTCTCGTGTGTGCCAAGCCGTGCATTCGCCATCTGACGGGTATAGGCCTGATGCATCAAATCGATATTTATTGGGGCTTCAAAGATCGCTGAGGGAAGTTCAACCTCACGAAGCTTCTCGCCTTTTATATTCAGAACATCTACTTTCATGGTTACCTTGTCCAATTTCCTCAGCGATTATTGCTTTCGAGCTTCTTTGATTACTACCAGGCCACCTTTTCCTCCGGGCACCGCACCATGAACACCAAGCAAATTGCGCTCAGCATCCACCAGTACCACCTTTAAGGCCTGGACGGTGACACGTTCGTTGCCCATATGCCCGGCACTTCGTGCGTTCTTAAAGACACGTCCCGGTGTTGTACCAGCGCCGCGCGAACCAGGTGCTCGATGGCGATCGGACTGACCATGTGTCTTTTTTCCACCTTTGAAGTGATGGCGCTTTACCACACCGGCAAATCCTTTACCCTTGCTGGTGCCAACCACATCGACGTGTTCGCCGATTGCAAAGATGTCGACTGTCAATTTATCGCCAACGCTGACAGCCTCCTTCGAACGGAACTCGCGTATAAAACGCATGGGAGGCAAATCACTGGCCTTCAAATGACCCAGTTCACCAGCCGCCAATTTCTTGGGATGAACTTCACCAAATCCCAATTGGATCGCGACATATCCATCACGTTCCTGATTGCGCACCTGTGTGACGTAACATGGCCCAGCTTCGATGATCGTCACAGGATACGCGACGCCTTGCTCATCGAAGATCTGGGTCATGCCGATCTTCTTTCCAATAAGCCCTTTTAACATGCTCTATTTTCTCCTTCAAGGAAATTTAGTGAGACTGTCAGTCGGGGCTTCGACTGCATCATCTCCGGGCAACGCAGTAAACAGTCTGGCGGGACGCGCAGTTTTTTGAAGTCCCGAGCAGTACCGTTCTTGCGCTGTCGAAATTAGAGAGTAGAGACGATCAAGCCGGTCTCTACTCTCCGTTCACGACCAATTAGATTTTTATCTCGATATCCACACCCGCTGGCAAGTTCAACCGCATCAACATGTCGATTGTCTTCGAGTCTGGATCAAGAACATCGATCAAGCGATTATGTGTGCGAATTTCATAATGCTCATGCGAGTCCTTGTCTATAAATGTCGAGCGCCGAATTGTAAACCGTTCGGTCTTTGTTGGCAAGGGTACGGGCCCAACGACATGAGCGCCACTGCGCTCGGCTGTCTCAACGATTCGTTTCGCAGACTGATCAAGAACGCGATGATCGTAAGCTTTGAGGCGGATACGGATTTTTTGTTTGGTCATGCATGCACCTATTCGATAATTCTGGTAACGACGCCTGCGCCGACGGTCAGGCCGCCTTCGCGGATGGCGAACTTCGAACCCTGCTCCAACGCCACCGGCACGATCAACTCCACCGTCAGGTTCACATTGTCTCCGGGCATCACCATCTCC
>DATDRD010000015.1:0-3326 GCA_035291925.1 Anaerolineales bacterium | reverse complement strand
TTCAATTGGCGATTATCCCGAAGCGATGGATAACTACGACCTTGTACCTTCGGGTTTAATCAAACTCATCAAACAGGGATTCAATGCCGGTGTGGACCATTCAGGGACGAGCATCGGACAACCGACCAGCTTCTTCGTGGGCGCGGCACTAAACCTTTGCCCGCCCGATGTGGAAAGCGAGATCAAGAACCTGCATCGCAAAGCAAAGGCAGGTGCAGATTTCTTCCTGACCCAGCCTGTCTATCATCCCGATGATGGACCTTTATTGCTGGAGAAGTATGAAGCAAAATACGGAAAACTCGAGAAGCCGGTCCTTGTAGGCATCCTTCCGCTTGTCAGTATTAGACACGCAAACTTCCTTCATAACGAAGTGCCGGGCATCTTCATCCCTGATGAGATGAGGAAACGCATCGAAGCCGCGGGCGACGCAGAGCGCGGGACGCGCGTCGGGGTGGAGGTGGCTGTCGAGTTGATTGACCAGCTCAAGGCCTGGGCAGGAGGCGTGTACCTCATGCCACAATTCCATAAGTTCGATATGGTTGCGGAGATCATAGAGAAGTGCAAGATCACTTGACAGGTGAACGAATTGTTCATATAATGTGAACCAAATGTTCATATTATATGAGCGATGCTGACTGGACAAACTTCCAACCTTACATTTCTCAACTTGAACAGGAAGGGAAGGTCACACGCACCTTCCGCCGGCTTGATCCGGATCGTCAGGAAGCTGTTTTCAACGCGATCTTGGAGGAGGCGGCTGAGAAGGGACCGGCATCCCTCAACGTCAAAGAGATCGCGCGGCGCGCGGGGGTTTCAGTTGGTTCTCTTTACCAGTATTTTCCCAACCGGGATGGTCTGCTTGACTTTGCCGTCGAGCTGTGTACCAGCTCCACAATAGCCATCTTTCAAGAGTACAAGCCAATTATGGCAGCCATGCCCCTCAAGGAGGCAATGAGTGCGTATCTTCTGGGCGGCCTAGAATGGGGGCAAATGGCGATGGGTCTTGTGCGTTTCTTTGGGCGGGCAGCTTATCAGGGCGACCCTGATTTAGCTGAACGACTTGTACGTCCCATCGCTACAGTCATGCGCGAAACAATGCAGGAAATCCTTATACAAGCCCAAAAGCGCGGTGAAATCCGTCGCGACCTGGATATCGATGCTGTTGCACGGGTAATCAACGCGCTCATTATCGTTTTCGGTGATAGTCAGATGCTGCCTTACTTGAACACGTATTTCCAGATCAGCGATGGAACAGTTTCCTCCGAACAGGTGTCGGAGGCGTTGCTTGAATTCATACAACATGGCATTGCAGTAGAGGAAAAATGACAACCGTCCTTCAAGCCCGGTCACTCACCAAGCGCTATGGCCCACTGACTGCGGTGAACAATCTCACGCTGGAGGTTTACGAGGGGGAAGTATTTGGTCTGCTCGGCCCAAACGGTGCTGGCAAAACCACCTCGATCAATATGATCTGTGGATTGCTCAAGCCGGATGCAGGACAGGTGTGCATTCGTGGCCAAGTAATCACAGATGGGGACGCATCCGTTCGGACTCGTGTCGGGGTCTGCCCTCAAAACGTTGTATTGTGGGGGCAGTTGACCTGTCTCGAGCAAATGCAATTCCTAGGGGAAATGTACGGCTTGCGAGCCAAGACGGCTCGCGAGAGGGGCGAAAGGCTGCTGAATGAAATTGATCTCATCGAAAAAAAGGACAAGCTTGCGCGCACGTTATCCGGCGGTATGCAGAGACGCTTAAACCTGGCGATGGCTTTGGTACACGATCCGGAGATCCTTGTGCTGGATGAACCGGAGGCGGGACTGGACCCGCAAAGCCGCGTTCTGGTGCGCGAGTATATCAAGTCACTGGCGCGACACAAGACGATCATCATCACAACGCACAACATGGACGAAGCCGAGCGCATGGCCGACCGCGTCGCCATCATCGATCACGGCAAACTGCTCACCGTGGATACGCCCGAAGCGTTGAAGCGCACCGCAGGCGAAGGGGATGTGCTCGAAATCGAAGTGGATGCCGGCCTGGCCGAAAGCGCGCTGGCGGCCGTTTCCAAAATTGCCCCGCAGATCTCGAAGACGAATCACACGTTGATCATCCGCGCCCGCGGCGTGGTGGAACTCCTGCCCGCCATCCTCGACGCGCTTCACTCGGTCAACGCCCGTCCCGGCGAAGTGCGCCTGCGCGCCAACACGCTCGAAGACGTGTTCATTTCCCTCACGGGAAGGAGACTGCGCGAATGAGAGCCATCACTGTCTTCCGCAAGACCCTGCGCGAAATGTCCCGCGATGCCTGGATGTTGGGGTTGACCCTGGCCTTCGCCCCCTTCTTCGTCCTCCTATATTGGATGTGGTTCTCCGCAGGATCCACGACTTACAATGTAATCTTGATCAACCAGGATATTGGCGCACAGTCACCGGCTGGTTCCACTTTCAACGCAGGTGATCAGGTTGTCGAGGCCATCCATGAGATCACATACGCAGATGGCAAGCCCCTTCTGAAGGTTATCTACGCGGCTGACCGAGCCGAGGCTGAACCGATCCTGAAAAACCGCGGCGCGGCGGCTTTTATTCTCATTCCTGAGGATTTCTCGCAGACCCTGCAAAGATTGGCAGGCGGCGATCGCTCGGTCACCACGAACATCACATTTGGAGGGGATGTTTCAAATCCATACTACATGGTGGCCGTTAACCTTGCGCTCACAGGCGTAGACCGTTACGTTCAGGAAGCAACGGGACAACAGCCACTCATTAGATATGCGGAGGAACCCCTGGGAGTCTCTGCAGCCCGCACCGAGTTCGAGACTTATGTGCCAGGCACGCTGATCTTTGCCGTGATCCTTCTGATTTTTCTGGCTTCCATGACCGTTGCACGTGAAATTGAGACAGGCGGTTTGCGCCGCCTCCAGCTGACCCCTATGACATCTCTCGATCTATTGGGAGGTATTACAGCCGCACTCCTCTTGATCGGAGCTATTGCGATAGCTTTGTCCTTTGTGGTAGCCATCGCGCTCGGATTTCGTAGTCTGGGACCCATATGGGTAGCGATATTGGTTGGGACGATCACCAGCCTGTCTGTGATTGGAATTGGCATGGTCGTGGCCAGTTTCACGCGCACGGTTTCACAGGCATTTATTGTTGCGAACTTCCCCATGGCGATAATGATGTTCTTCTCTGGCGTGATCTACCCTTTGCCAAAGGTGACCGTCTTTGCTGTAGGCGCGCGTGAGATTGGGCTCTATGATCTCCTGCCGCCGACTCATGCTGTCGTCGCTTTGAACAAAGTATTGACGCTTGGCTCCGGCTTGGGCGATG
>DATDRD010000014.1:0-10549 GCA_035291925.1 Anaerolineales bacterium | reverse complement strand
AGGAAGGGATCCACGTCAAGGGGCGATATCAAGTTTTACACGTCTGGTAATCCCGAGGCGCTCAAATCCATGCTGCCGGTATTGCTGAGAGAGTCAGGCACCGCACTGAGTGGCGAAGCCGTATCGAAGTGTGAGGTTGAGGGAGTTGAGTGGTTAGATGATCATGTCTTTGCGAGGAGGGTTGAGTAGTGGCGCCAACGCGCCATGTATCGAAACCCGACGAAGCAATCCCCGTGCCAAAGAGGAGATTGCTTCGGGGCGCCACGGCGCCACTCGCAATGACATTAAAGGGCCCAGGCCAGCATCAGGCCAAAGATCGCGATGATCACACCCAGGTGCAGAAACAAATTGCTTCCCGTCACCAGATTGTCGAGGCCAAAGATGAACGGCAAAATGTAATTGACGATCACCAGCAGGATGCCGAGCAATGGCAGCAGCCCTTTGCGATGCGCGAAATAATTCGATGCTTTATCGATCAGCCTGGAAAGCCATTTCATAATTCTTCCTCTTCTTCGGGTTCGTGATGATTTGTCGAAGATACCTGCCAGCCGCTAAATTGCGCCAGCAAACGCCCGGGGATGCGTCCCTGCATCAGCACGCCGCCGCGCCCATGTTCGACGCGTTCGATCCGCCCGGCCTCGTGGAACAACGAGATCAACGCGCCCTGCTGATACGGAAGCCGCACGAGGATCGGCGTATACGTTTCGTACAACTCCTCCTGGATGACTCTCAACAGATCCTTGACTCCATCTCCCTTCAAGGCGGAAATTGTCACCGCCTGCGAATAATGACTCACTGCACCCTTCGCGGACTCGGGGTCGCGCAGCCGGTCCGCCTTGTTCAGCGCGGTGATGACGGGGATATGATGCGCGCCCAGTTCATCCAGCGTCGCCTGCACGACTTCGAATTGATTCAACGCGTTCGGATGCGAAATATCCACAACGTGTAAAAGGAGATCAGCCTCAACAAGCTCCTCGAGCGTTGCATGAAAAGCTTCGACCAGCGTTGTCGGTAATTTTTGAATGAATCCAACCGTATCCGTGAAGAGAGCCTGATAACCGCCGGGAAGTTCCACACGGCGGGTGGTGGGGTCAAGCGTGGCGAATAATTGATCGGCCACATACACCTCCGATTTTGCTATTTTATTCATCAACGTGGATTTGCCCGCGTTCGTATAACCGACCAGTGCAACCGTTGGGATGCGTGAACGTTTGCGCTGGGCGCGATACCTCATGCGATGCGCGCGTACTTTTTCCAATTCCTTTTTGAGGTGGGCGATGCGCTTGCGGATGGCGCGTTTGTCCACTTCCAACTGTGTTTCACCGGGACCGCGCAAACCCACGCCGCCCGTCGAGCCTGCCGGTCCACCGCCGCCGCCAGCCTGGCGCTCGAGATGCGTCCATTGACCGGTGAGGCGCGGCAGGTAGTAATCATATTGCGCGAGTTCCACTTGCAGCATGCCTTCGCTCGTATGCGCGTGCTGCGCGAAGATATCAAGGATCAACGCCGTCCGATCCAGCACACGCACGTTTCGTCCCAATGTTTCCTGTAATTCACGCTGGTGGCGCGGTGAAAGCTCATCATCGAAGATCACGACCTGAGAAAGCGTTTCTTCAACGAGGGCTTTCAATTCATCCACTTTGCCGGGACCGATGTACGTCTTCACATGCGGACGGTCCAGCTTCTGTGTGAGTTCGCCTGCGACTTCAAGCCCGGAAGTGTCCGATAACAAAGCCAGTTCGGTCAGTGAATCTTCGAGCGGCATGAGAGTCTTCTGCTGAAATAGTTCCACACCTACGAGGAAGGCTCGTTCCCGCGGCGGGGTGGTGGTTTGAGGAATTCTTCTGGACATATTGTTTTATGATATGTACCGCTGGTTGAGTAGTTCCGAGCCGCTTCGCGGCGAGGAACATATCGAAACCACCGATATTACTCCTTTGTCCCAAGTGCATCAAACAATCCTGCCATGCTGGGGTCTGGTGATTCCGTTCTGGCAGGGATGAGAATATGGAAGGTGGCGCCCGGACATTTGATTTCATCGTAGCCTTCAGATTCAACCCAGATCGAGCCGCCATGCGCTTCGAGAATACCGCGCGCAATGGGTAATCCCAAACCAGGTCCGCCGCCTTTGAACTTGGTCTTTCCGCTGGAATGCAGCTCCACGCGCCCAAGCTGCCCGAACTTTTCAAAGATCAACGCCTGGTCTTCGGGCGATATACCGATGCCGGTATCTGTAATGATCACCTCGATAAAACCGGGTAATTTCCTTCCGTCAATGGTGATCGTCCCGCCGTCGGGTGTGTATTTTATTGCATTGTTGATCACGTTCCGCAATGCCTGCAGGATGCGCGCCGAGTCTACGTAAATCCATTGTCGGCGGCCATCGGATTCTTTAATCTGCATGGTGAGCTTTCGGTTGCGCATGCTCGTTTGGAATTCAATAGACAACGCTTCGAGCAGCTGGCTGACTTGCATGGGTTGAAAGTTCAACTGGAGCAGATCGTTGTCGATCATCGAAACGTCTATCATATCGTCCACAATGGTGCGCAGACGTTCGATGCCGGTCCCAATTCCTGCAATCAGGCTGTCCAGGCTCATGCCGTTGTTTTCGCGCATCAGGTCTTCCATCATGGATGCGTAACCTTCGATCAACGTCAGCGGAGTCTTGAGTTCGTGCGCGGCCACTGAAATGAACGCGGACTTGCTCTTGTCCACGCGTTGCATTTGTTTCTGCACCTTGGCCATCTCACTGGAGATATGTTCCACACGCGTTTCCATCTCATAGCGTGCCACCACGCCAAGCCCATATGTATAAACGGGGATGACCGCCGCGAGGAAATCGAGCGCCTGTTGTTTCGTCAGGGTCTCACGCGTCACCTGGATCGTCAAGGCGATCATGTGGTTGATCAGGAATGAAACATGATACAGGCCCTGCTCCAGATCCGTTTCCGTGGAGGATTTCGCCCAATCCAGGAGGATGGAATCCATCCAGGCCGGGTCGCCCGTTGTGATGGATTGCTCGAGCAGGTCGAAGAACCGGGCCAGTTGCTCCTCAAAATCGGCACGCACTTCCATGCCGCGCGCCAGTTCATGCCCGACGCGTTCGATCCATACAGGTCGTATCCTGGCAAGCGCTTTTTGGACGGGTGTTGTTGTTTTCTTTGGCATGTAGATGGGTGTCACCCTGAGGGAGCGTTCCCTTCGACAAGCTCAGGGCAGGTACCGCGACCGAAGGGTCTCGAATGGTGCGATGGAGATGCTTCGTCGTGGCGCCAAGGGCGCCACTCCTCAGCATGACAGGTCTATTTTATCAGGGTTGCCCGCTTTGTTGGATGATCCAGGCCTGCAATGTTTCTCCTACCGCCTGCAAACTTTCTGCCGAAACCTTATCGGGTGTATCCTGCGTTGTGTGCCAGTAGGGGTAATCAAAATCGATGATATCTATGGCCGGTAGCCCTGCCTGCAAAAAGGGCGTGTGGTCGTCCAACATGGAATGTCTGTATTCAGGAATGAATTTGCTCGCATGGCCCAGGTTTTTGGCCGTCTCCCAAACTTCATCAGTCAGCGCCTGGTCTGAGTTGCGTTCCTTGTAAATATTAAGATCTGCATCACCGATCATGTCCACGATAATGACCGCGCCCGGCTGAAGCGGATTATTCCGCACAAACTCACGCGAGCCAAGAATCCAATCCCAGCCCTCGATGTTTCCGTTATCCTCCGCGTCGAAGAAGACCAGCCATGTGGCCGGGATGTCTTCAGGCAATGTACGCGCAAGCTCGAGTAATACAGCCACGCCGGACGCACCGTCATTTGCGCCTGGCACGTGCTTTTTGTGTTGGGATGGATCGGTATCCTGGTCGGCAAAGATGCGCGAATCGTAATGGGCGCCGATGATGATTTGCGCAGGCTCCTCGCTTCTCTTTGCGACCACATTCCTGATCGGATGTCCCAACGCTTCGGATTCCTGCACTTCGACCCGCCAGCCCACTTCGACGAGTTCCTCACGCATCCATTCGCGGACTTTGGCATGTCCCTCGGACCCGGGCACACGCGGCCCGAACGCAACCTGCGTCTGCACGTTCGCGTAGGCGCGCTGTCCATCGAATGTAACGGGTTCGGCTTCTGGCTGAGTCAGAAACGAAAACGCGTACCAGCCTGCAATGATCAATAATAAGAATCCAATGATCGATAGGTAAAATCTGGCGGATTTATTTGTCATGCGCTTCGACTGCGTTCCCCTTCGACAGGCTCAGGGTTACTCCGCTCAGCGCGAAAGTTAGGTCCGCAAGCGCGCGTTCGGCGTAAGCGCCGGCGCGTTCGCGTTTGCCATGTTTCGATGTGGTATCGAGCGCAGGTAGGATACCGAAATTGGCCTTCATCGGTTGAAAATCTTTCAAGCTGGCATGTGTAATATAATGACATAACGCGCCGAGCATGGTCGTTTGTGGAAGCGCGATCGGTTCTTCGTGATGGTGCAGCCGCGCGGCGTTGATGCCGGCCAGCAACCCTGTGGCGATATTCCCCATATAACCTTCCACGCCTGTAATCTGGCCCGCGAAGAACAAGTCATCACGCTGGATGTGTTGAAGCGTGGGACGCAGGAGTGTCGGTGAGGCAATGAATGTGTTTCGGTGCATTTGCCCGTAACGGATGAACTCGGCATTTTCAAGCCCTGGAATGAGTCGCAGGACGCGCTTTTGCTCCGGGAATTTGAGATTGGTTTGAAAACCAACGAGATTATAAAGACTACCCGCCAGGTTATCCTGCCGCAGCTGCACCACCGCGTAGGGGCGATTGCCCGTGCGTGGATCTCGAAGCCCGACGGGGCGCATGGGCCCGAAGGCCAGCGAGTCAATCCCACGCCCGGCAATGATCTCAACAGGCAGACAGCCTTCGAAGAAATGTCCTGCTTTCACGCCGTTTCTGATCGCATCTTCGAATGAACGTAATTCGATGCGTTCCGCGTTCAATAACGCCTGGACAAATGCGTAATATTCCTCCCTCGTAAATGGACAGTTAATGTAATCGCCTTCATCCTGTTCACCAGTGCCATAGCGTGAGGCACGGAAGGCGATCTCCATATTGATCGTATCGGCATGCACGATCGGGGATATTGCGTCGAAGAAAAAAAGGTGCTCTTCGCTGCTGAGAGCCGCGATGGAACGCGAAAGGGCAGGAGACGTGAGCGGTCCGCTTGCGATAATGGCTGGAGAAGTCGGGATTTCTGTTACTTCTTCACGAACGACTTCGATGTTCCGGTGGCTTTCAATCCGTTCAGTGACCAGCCGCGCGAAAAGCTCGCGGTCAACTGCCAGGGCGCCGCCCGCGGGCAGGGATGAGGATTCAGCACACTCGAGCAGCAGGGAGCCGAGCATCCGCAGTTCATTTTTAAGCAGGCCAGAGGCGCGGTCGGGGAGGTTCGAGCCGAGAGAATTCGAACAAACGAGTTCAGCCAGATCGTGCGTCTGATGCGCTCCGGTCTGCATGGAAGGGCGCATTTCGTAGAGTCGAACTTTGAGTCCGCGTGCAGCGGCTTGATAGGCGGCCTCGCTTCCGGCAAGGCCGCCTCCGATCACGAGTAAATCAGTCATCAGTTGATTTTACCATTTGCACGGTTTGCCCTCGTGGGCGCGCTTGGTGATGCAGCAGGCACCGGGGACGACACTCGCAGCGGCATAAGGTTGTATAATTAACCCGAAATGCCAGATCACACAACGACTGAAAACCAACTTAAGGAGGCCGGCCAGTTGACCGGTGTGGCCTGGGCCGCGTTTGCCGAGCGCGAGGCGGGCAGGTGGCGCATCCTTACGAAGTATCATCTTGCAAAAAAGACCCAGCCCGCACTTGTGAAGTTCCTCGGCAAGGCGGAGGTGGATTCGTGGTTGTGCGGCGCCTTGAGCGGCGGCCAAAGCCGTTCTGTCTCTTTGCCTCACTCGAGCAAGCTGGACGCAGACAGGCTGTTCGCTTTTCCTCTGCCGGGTGTTTCCCGCGTTGTGCTCACCGGAGCAGATCAGTTGAGCAATGAAGCGCAGCGCATTTGGCGGCTGGTCGCCTCCATGATGCCGGCTCAAGCGGCCACATCTGATCTTTCTGCTGCCTCCTCGGTTGCTGCTTCGTTGCTGGTCCCTGATCTGGATTCGGAGAATCCGTACGATCTGCCGCGTGCCCTGGATCGGGCGCTCGCCTCCTTTGTGCGCCTCGTTTCTGTCCAGGGGGGCTGGCTCGCAGTTCGACGAGGCGAATCGCTCGAAGTTCGTGCCCAGTGGGATGCGCCTTCATGTTCCAACCTTATCCTTTCCATTGAATCGAACACTCTGCTCAACCTGATGCTGCGCAATTTGACGCCCATCGTCGTCAATCGCGGCGATCAGCTTTGGCCGGAGATTCCTCATAAGGGATTAAAGTCAAATACGCGCTTGTGGATTTGTGTGCCACTGATTATCGGCCAGCGATTGATCGGTGCAGTCGTATTGTGGCGGACCAGCGCATTCCAGGGGGATGAATGGAACCGCCTGATAGACCTCTCAACCCAGATTGCGCCTGCCATTGAAACGATCATAACATTTGCAGAAATGGCCGGTCACCTGCGGCGACTGGCCATGTTGAACGATTTCGCCATCACCATTTCTTCAGGCCGCAATCTGGATCAGATCGCGCGGCGCATGTTCGCTTTGCTTTCACGTGCATTTGGGACGGAACTGATCGGACTTTACTTGCTATCCTCCGACAACCGTCTGCTGAATGAGTATCGAAGCAGTGATGGGAATATGACCTCCACTGTGCGCTCTGCCGATGAGCATCCGATCGCTCCGTTACTCAAGGGTGAGCAGAAAGTGCGCCTGGGCGATGTACAGGGGGATGGCTCTTTTCCCTTGTATGAAGGCGCGCTGTCAGGCTTATATGTTCCGTTACGTTTCAGGGGCCAGACAATCGGCGTTCTGTGCGTGGAAAGCAATAGGAAGGACGCGCTCAATCTATACGATGAAAACCTGATCGTCGTGATCGCCAGCCATCTCGCCAGCCTGGCGGATTACACGCGGCTGCGCGAAGAGGCAGAAGGACGTGCGCGCAATCTCGGTCTCATTCATGAAGTCGTACAGCAGGTCATCGGCCTTACAGATCCGCGCGAAGTGGCAGTGATCACTTCCGAATTGCTGGCGCGTTATTTTGCTTATGAACTTGCTGCAGTCTTCATCGCCGACGAAAAGGGGAATTTGACAATCGGCGGCTTTGGCGGAGCAAGCCAGAACGTTGTGAAGCGTGCCATGAAGACCTTTGAGTACCCGGTTATCGGGGGGATCACCGGTCATGTTTTCGAGACTGGCGAGAGCCTGGTCGTCAATGATGTTCTGCAGGATAAGCGTTACCGGCCCATCAAAGGCTGGCAGGCAGGCTCCGAAATGTGCGTAGCGATCCATGAGGGCGCAAAGATCCTCGGCATCATCGATGTGGAAAGCAGTTCACGGAACGCGTTCACACATAATGACTTCATCGCTCTTGAATCGCTCGCAGGTATTCTGGCAAGCGTGATCACGAGCGCGGATCAATATCAACGCCTGCAACTGACCATCAGTCAACTGCGCTCCACCCAGGTGGAGTTGCGCGCTCGCATGGAAGCACAGCGGTCGGCAGAAAACCGCCTTATCCAGGCTGCAAAACTTGCTGCTGTCGGTGAAATGGCCGCAGGCATTGCGCATGAATTGAACAATCCATTGACTTCCGTCACAGGCTTCGCGGAGCTGGCACTGGAGGGAATGCCGGAAGGAAGTGAAACCCATACAGATCTTGAAATGGTCCTGCGTGAGGCTCTGCGCGCCCGTGATGTGGTACGCCGCCTGCTCGATTTCGCACGCCAGAGTGAAAGCACACGCGCACGAGCATCGCTGAACAACGTGATTGAGGATGTCGTTGCGTTGAGCCGCCATCTCATTCATACCAGCGCTGTGGAATTGTCGCTCGATCTTGAAGAGGAACTCCCCTGGACCTCAGTGGATGTCAACCAGATGAAGCAGGTTCTGCTCAACCTTGTTCACAATGCCCTGCAGGCGATGCCTGATGGCGGGGAGATGGAGATCAAAACTGAGACCGCCTCCCGTCACCATCGCGATTGGGTCGTCGTATCCGTTCGGGATACCGGTGTGGGAATCCCGCAATTGGAACAGGCCCGCATCTTCGAACCTTTCTATACCACAAAAGGCAATCAAGGTGGCACGGGGCTGGGCCTGTCCGTCACCTATGGTATTGTGACGGATCACGGCGGCCAGATTGATGTCGAAAGTCAGCCAGGCGCCGGATCAAAATTCACGGTCTGGTTGCCGTTTTGACCACTTCCTCGCGAGAAGGGTGCTCCTCCTGGCTCGCACTGACAAATAAAAACCATGAAAACTGTTTCAATCCTTGTTGTCGATGATGAAGCCGGCATCGCCTTATTATGCAACCGCATCTTGAGCCGCGCGGGCTATGAAGTTACGTCGCTGACTGACCCGCGTGTCGCAATCGAACACCTCCAGAAGGGCCATTTTGACTTGCTGCTGGTCGACATCCGAATGCCTGAGGTGGATGGCTTCGACGTCATATCCCGCGCCCAAATAATCCAACCGGACATTGCCGTTCTGGTCATGACCGGTTTTGGCACGGTTGAAACGGCCATTCGTGCCTTGCGCCAGGGTGTGGATGGGCTGATCTTGAAGCCTTTCGAAAAGGGTGAGGAACTCCTTCAGACTGTCCGCCAGGCGCTATCCGATAATCAACGCAAGCGTGACACGGCGCGTGTTTCGGCGCTGCGACCGCTGTTCAATGTGACTGAGACCCTCTTTTCTGAAACAGATAGGGACCGGCTGCTCGATTTGATCGTTACAGCCATCTGTGATCACCTTCACTGTTCGAATGTAGCCTATTATGAGGTTGAAGATGGCAGGGTATCTGTCATAGCACAGCGCGGCAATGTCCTTCAAGTGGAGAATTCGAATTTCGCCGAACAGCTTATCAGCCGTGTCGACTCAGATGGAGACCCGATCGTGATCAATGCGATAGGGCCCGGGGAGGCGGATGCGCAGGCGCTTCTTTCCAGGCTCGGACTTGGCGCGGCGATCCTGATACCTGTCGCGCGTTCCAATCTGCACAGTGTGCTGTTCGCGGCGCGTGACGCGCAGGGCGCGGACGGTGCTGAGCGACCCTTCCGCGGTGCCGACCTCGAGATGTTCTTTGTATTGGCGCGTCAGGCAGTTGTCGCGATGGAAAATGCGCGCCTGTATGCAGACTTACGCGATTACGTGCGCCGTGTGGAAGATTCACAGCAGGCTTTACTGCGCGCGGAGAAAATGGCGGCGGCGGGCCGGCTTACCGCCTCCATTGCTCATGAGGTGAACAATCCGCTGCAGTCTGTGCAGAATTGTTTGCATCTTGCCGGGCGCGAAGATCTGCCGCCTGAAAAGCGCCGGGAATATTTTGAACTTGCGCGAAACGAACTGGAACGCTTGATGAAAACAATGCAACGCATGTTGGATTTCTATCGCCCGGGTGCGGTCAAGCTGGAACAGGTGGACGTGCTGGGGTTGTTGCAACATGTGTTAAGCCTGACATCTCAACAATTGAGCCAGCGTCAGATTCGTGTGACGACAGATTTGCCTGATTCGCTACCTACAATTCATGCCGTGAGCAGCCAGATCCAGCAAATATTCTTTAACTTGATTTTGAACTCGTTTGATGCCATGCCTGCCGGCGGGGATCTAAAAATCAGCGCGCGGGAAATGAACCATGGGGTCGAGATGATCTTTCAGGATAGCGGGCCTGGAATCCCCGAAGACCGGCGCAATAATATCTTTGAACCTTTCTTCAGCACAAAAGAAGGTGGCACCGGTCTGGGTCTTACCGTAAGTTACAATATTGTCACAGCGCACGGTGGCACGCTTGATCTTGCTGACCAAAATGGATCGGGCGCCTGCTTTAGGTTATTCTTGCCGACGGGAGATGAATAATGAAGTCGAATATTCTTGTTGTTGACGATGAACCGGTCGCTCGTCAATCACTCACCGATATCCTACGCCTTGAAGGATTTTCTGTGAACTCCGTACCCAACGGGCAGGCCGCGGTTGAGTACGTCCGAACGAATGCTGTGGAATTGATCGTCGTCGACCTGCGCATGCCAGGCATGGATGGGCTGGAAGTCATTCAAGTGGTCAATCAAATCTCCCCAGAAACCGAAGTGATTCTATTGACTGCCTTTGGAACGACCGAGACTGCGATACAAGCGCTGCGTCTGCGTGTCCATGATTATTTGCTCAAGCCTGCTCCCCCGGCGCAAGTGGTGAGCAGTGTGAAGAAGGGACTGGTGCGGCGTGAGGCACGCTTGAAAGCGCGGGGCGGCGGAATATCCAGCATGGACGTGGATGAAGGGATTTCGGATTTCTCTCTGAAAGATGGAACTCATATCGATCTCTCACGCAGGCAGATTCGCAAAAAGGACCAGATAGTCCATCTAACCCCTGCAGAAGGACGTTTGTTGAAAGTGTTGATCGACAACCCTGGCCGTGTCTATTCACACCGCGAG
>DATDRD010000013.1:0-7417 GCA_035291925.1 Anaerolineales bacterium | reverse complement strand
ATTCTCTCCGTGTCTCTGTGACTCAGTGGCTACTCTATCTTTTCGATTTTCCAATCAAAGCGCGGGCGGATGGGACCCTGACGGATTTCGGGCCATTGGGTGCCAGGCGCGCCGGAAATATCCACGTTGAATGAAAGTGCATTCTCGTCCATAAAGTAGCGGCGTACTCCGAACGAACTTGCATTCACACCAAGCGAGTAACGGCCTTCATTGAAAAAATCAGCAGGGATTTCACAACGGCTGATGTAGCGCCCCATCTGACGCGCGCCGAATTGTTCGTATTGTTTTGCATCGTCGGTGTCGAACGCGGTGAACACGTATTCGCCGCGCATGGTATTGAGATACATGCCCACGCGCAGACCCGTAATGGGTGCATCGAGTCGATATTCCCATTCGACCGTGACCGGCTCAGTGGATCGGACAGTGTCCACGATCTTTCCGCTGCGGTCCTTCAGGCGCAAACTGATCGGCCTGAATGGTGCGCTCGCAGCCGGGACTTCTTCCGCCTCCCAAACGCGCTCACCCGATTCCGCCTGGCCGGAGGAAAGATAAAAATCCACTGCTTCCGGTGTGGCCGCGCGCTTGATGAGTTGCCCCTTTTTAAGGACAATCGCTTCCTGCGTAAGGCGCAGAATTGCGGACATGTTATGACTCACAAAAAGGACAGTACGTCCCTGTTGCGCGACATCGCTCATTTTGCCGAGACACTTGCGCTGGAATTCCGCATCCCCCACCGCAAGGACCTCATCAACCACCAGTATTTCAGGTTCGAGATGTGCTGCGACAGCGAACGCGAGCCGCAAATACATGCCCGATGAGTACCGTTTGACAGGCGTATCAATGAATTGACCGACTTCTGAGAAATCAACCATCTCATCGAACTTGCTTTCAATTTCGGCGCGTTTCATTCCCAGGATCGCACCATTCATGTAGATGTTCTCGCGGCCAGTCAGTTCGGGATGAAACCCGGTGCCCACTTCAAGCAATGAACCAACGCGTCCGCGGACAGTCACTGTGCCTTTGGTTGGTTCAGTCACGCGGGAGAGAATTTTGAGCAATGTGCTTTTACCTGCGCCGTTACGTCCGACAATGCCAAGCACTTTTCCCTCTTCGAGATCAAACGAGACATCGTTAAGCGCCCAGATGGTAGCTGTGCCGTTTGTGCCTTGCATTCCTTGTCCGCGCAGGGCGCGATAGATGCGCACAGGCGTCATGAGCGTATCCACGAGGACATCGCGGAACATTCCATAACGGAATTTCTGTTGCGCTGCGCCGATCCTGTATTGTTTGCTTAAGTTCTTCACGCTGATTGCGATTGTCATTTTAGATCGTATCCGCGAAGGTCTTTTCCATGTTGCGGAAATAAAAAATTCCGGAAATAAGGACGAGCAGTGAAATCCCAACCGAGATCCAGAGCGCCGCATCCGGTCCATTGCCTGCGCCGAGCAACGCCCAGCGGAATCCGTTCACTACCCCAGCCATCGGATTGAGTGAATAGATCAATAGCCACTTCTCTGACAGGTTTTCTGAAATTACTTTTGACGAGTAAGCGACCGGCGTGACAAACAACCAGAACTGGGTAATAAAAGGCAAAGCATAGTTAACATCACGGTATTTGACATTGATGGCAGAGAGCCACAAAGCAACACCAAGGGCTGTAACGATCGCCAGCAGAAGGAACAGCGGCAAAGCCCACAACACATTCCATGCAGGCGCGACCTTGAAATAGATCATCAGAACAATCAGGATTACAAATGCAATCGCAAAATCCACCAATCCCGCCAGAACCGACGAAACAGGTAATATGAGACGTGGAAAATAAATTTTGGTGATCATGTTGTGGTTCGACGTCAGCGAGCGGCTGGCCTGATTCAACGCGGTGACAAATAACCCCCAGGGAAGAAGCGCGGTGAAGGCGAAGATTGGATACGGAATTCCATCTGTCGGGACCTTTGCCACCGTGACAAACACAAAGTTGAAGACGATCATTGTCATTACCGGCTGGATGATCGCCCAGGCCGCGCCCAGCATCGTTTGCTTGTAGCGGACTTTGATATCGCGCCAGATCATGAAAAGGACCAGTTCTCGATAAACCCATAAGTCACGCAAGTTTAGCGCGGTAAAACCCGTGGAGGGCTTAATGTAAACCGTAGTGGGTTCGTGCTTTGTAAGTTCAGTCATGATTTTGCTTGTCATTGCGAGGGAGCGGAGCGACCGAAGCAATCTCCAACTAGGCGTGGGGGATTGCTTCGTCGGGCATGCCCTCCTCGCAATGACACGAGTATTACTTTATTTTCTCTCGATTCTCTTTGAACCACTCAATCGTCCGGCGCATCCCTTCTTCAAAAGGGACCTGCGCACTCCAGCCAAAATATTCTTTCGCGCGCGAGACATCGAGTCCACGGCGCGGCTGACCATTCGGTTTATCCGTCTGCCAGGCAAGCTTGCCTTGAAAGCCAGTCATCTTCACGATCAGCTCGCTTAGATCTTTGATGGAAATCTCATAGCCGGAGCCGAGATTGACAGGCTGGTCACCATCATATTTTTCTGCAGCAGTCACGATGCCCCCGGCGGCATCTTCGACATATAAGAATTCACGGGTGGGTGAACCATCTCCCCAAACGAGCAATTCCTTCTCGCCGCGTTCATCGGCTTCAACCGCCTTGCGGATCAAGGCCGGGATGACGTGCGAAGACTGCAAATCAAAGTTATCACGCGGGCCGTACAGATTCACAGGCAACAGGAAGATGGCATTAAAGCCGTACTGTTGCCGGTATGCCTGTGCCTGCACCAGCATCATCTTCTTGGCAAGACCATAAGGCGCATTCGTCTCTTCGGGATAGCCGTTCCACAGATTATCTTCCTTGAACGGAACAGGTGTAAATTTGGGGTACGCGCACACCGTTCCAATGGCGACAAATTTTCCGACGCCGTTTTTATACGACCGGTGCATCATCTCCACGCCCATCATCAAATTGTCATAGAAAAACTCGGCGGGATGCGCGCGATTCGCGCCGATACCGCCGACGTTCGCGGCAAGATGAATGACGACCACATTCTTCGGATCGATACCCTTCAACGTATCTGCATATAAACGACGAATATCGTTTGGATCAACAAGGTTGTAGTTTTCGATACGCGGGATGAAAATATCCATTGCGCCGCGCTGTTTGAGTTTTTCAATCACGAAGGAACCAAGGAAACCAGCCCCGCCCGTGACAATGACACGCTTATCTTTCCAAAAAATTTCAGGCATGTTTTCTCCTGCCTACTGTACAATGAATTGAGCGTTCCGGTATCTTTCGTCGGTGGGATTGCGAATGATCCCGGTCTTCAGGGCAAACAGGAGCTCGCGAATACCGTCGTCCACATCGAGCGTAGTGTCAAAACCGAGCAGGTTTTTGATCTTTGCGAACGAAACGGTAATATCGCGCATATCGCCGCCGAACGTCAGGTCCTTATATTCAACAATCGTTTCAGGCATGCGCTTGAGAACCAGTTGCACAATATCATCCTTTGAGTAATTTCCGGCATCCGTGCCCAGATTGAACACCTCCCCACAGATCCTTGATCGCCCGGCCTCCAATCCCATGATCACACCGCGCACCACATCGCGAATATGCACGAATGAACGTGAATACCCGCGCTGATAGATGATCAATTCCCGTTTTGTAAATGCTTCCAGTACAAATTGGTTCACGATCAGGTCAAAACGCGTGCGCGGTGAAAGTCCATATAAGGTGGCAAAACGGAATATCAGCGGCGCGCATGGAGCATCTTTTTGCCCAAGCAAAAATTCCTCCGACGCAATCTTCGTCTCTGCATAAAGGGATTGCGGATTCAACGGGGAATCCTCGGTGACAGCCTTTCCGTCGGGGGATAATCCGTAGTTGCTGTATGTGGATCCGAACACGAATCTTTCCACGCCCAGATCTGCCGCCTGCCCGAAAACCGTTTTCGTGGCTTCGACGTTATACCGCCAGGCCACCTGCTTCCCCACAGCCTGACAGGCGGGGAATCCCACGATCGCAGCCAGATGGACAATCGCATCCGGCTTTTCCCAACCGCCTTTGAGCGAATCCTTGACCGCGCGCAGCTCGGTCACGTCCGCCTTGACGAAATGGAAATTCGGATGATGCAAAAACGGGACCAGCGACTCGCCGCCAAAGAGAAGCGAGTCAAGGACAGTAACACGATAGTTGGCCCGAAGCAGTTCTGAGGCCAGGAGAGAACCTATATATCCTGCACCTCCCGTGATCAGAACATGGCGGTCCGTCATGATAATTCCTCCAGCTGGAGCAGGATTTTAAATCCCTCCACCCGCAGAGCAGGTGCATCCTTATCTGTCACTACATGGATCCCCTGTTCGAGACAGGTCAGGCGGCAAATATCCGCTACATCGCCTCTCCCAACAATGCGAACACGGTCATAACCGGCGCTTTGGATTGCTGATAGATATTCACGTACACGCTGGCGGGTTTTGCGATAAAGGGAGAACGACCGCTCGACGTAATCCACTGCAAGACGGGCGCGCAGGGCAATACCTTCGGGCGTAATAATGTATCGAAGTTTCTTACGCTCGGCACGCTTGACCTTAACATAGCCCTTGGCAATCAATCGCTTGAGATGCCAATTCACCGTTCCAACGGCCACTCCCAACTGCGTGGCAAGCGTGGACTGGTTTACATCAGGATCATGTTCGATCTTCTCAAGGAGGGTAAGTTCGCGGATTTCTTCGTTAGTCGATTCCATAAAAAGTGCTTTAGTCATTCCAAAATTCAGTGGCTGAATTATAACCCCATTCAAGAATGGGTCAAGCACCTGAACCGGGGGATGAACGCTTACGCCTTCACCAAACTGATTCTTTCCTTGCCAACTCGATAGTTGCCGCTTTGCTTGAGCACTTGTTCCACCGCATCTTCGGGGATATCGACAAATGAATAATTTTCTTCAATTCGGATCTTGCCAATTGTATAACCTGGGATGTTCGCATGGAAGGCAATCGTGCCGACGATGTCGTTCGGGCGGATTCCGTGCAACTTGCCTTTGTTCAACTTCAAGCGGACCATACCCTCTTCGTGCGACGCATCCCCGCGACGCTGTGAACTGTCTCCTTTTGAAGGTGTTTCGCGCCGCCTAAAAGACTCCCGCTTGCCGCCGCGCGAGAAATCCTCATCCTGCCTGCGATAATCAGATTTCACTTCGCCGATCTCAGCAATGGGACGTTGTTTTTCATCCGCGCGCGCGATCTTGATCGCGGCCGCCGCGATATTCAAAGGGTCATGCCCCGCGTCAATAAGTTCCTGAACCATCTCGAGTTCACGTTTGTAACGTCCGCGGCCGAGCCAGACCTTCAACTTCTCGACCACTTGCGATTCGCGATGACGATGGATGTCACCAACTGTGGGAAGTTCCATCTTCGTGACAGGCTGCTTGGTGAGAGCTTCCACTTCGCGCATGCGTCGTTTTTCTCGCGGCGAAAGCAATGTGATCGCGATGCCCGTCTTGCCCGCCCGGCCCGTGCGTCCGATACGATGGATATAGACTTCGGCATCGTCTGGCAGGTGATAGTTGAAGACGTGCGAGATATCTTCAATATCGAGTCCGCGCGCTGCCACATCGGTTGCAACCAGCACTTTGAGCTGGTTCGACCTGAAGCGGCTCAGTACAGCCTCGCGCGCCTTCTGGTCAAGGTCGCCGTGGATGGCTTCGGCAGGGATGCCGCGTACAACCAGCTCATTGGCGAGCTGGCTGGTCTCTGCGCGCGTGCGGGCAAAGATCAACGCGCTCCTGATGGGCTCGATTTCGAATAAACGCGTCAGTGCGTTGGTCTTGTCCGATTCGTGGACCAGATAGTAGCGCTGTTCGGTCGATGCAAGGGTAAGGGTATCCCGTTTAATGGTGACAGGCTGAGGATCCTGCATGAAGCGATTTGCCAGAGAGCGGATACGCGGGGGCATGGTCGCGGAAAATAAAGCGGTCTGACGCTCGGGCGGAGTTTCACCCAGAATCTTTTCCACATCTTCGATGAAGCCCATATTGAGCATCTCATCGGCTTCGTCGAGAACGACCGTCAGCACATGCTTGATGTTGAGGGCCTTGCGTTCGATGAGGTCGAGCAGGCGTCCGGGCGTGCCGACGACGATGTCCACCCCGCGATTGAGCCTGCTGATCTGCGGGCCATACGGCTGACCCCCATAGACGGCGAGCACGCGCACGTCGAGATGCTTTCCATATTCGGTCATGGAATCGGCAACCTGCAGAGCGAGCTCGCGCGTCGGCGCGAGGATCAGGCCCTGTACGTGACGCTGCTGTGTGAAGTTGTGCAGAATGGGGAGTGCAAAGGCAGCGGTCTTGCCTGTGCCGGTTTGTGCCTGCCCGATCACATCTGCTCCCTTGAGCATGATGGGGATGATGGCGGATTGAATGGAGGTCGGCTCGGAATAGCCAAGCTCGGTAATGGCCTGCACGATTTCTTCGCGCAGGTTAAGAGAAGTAAAATCGGTTGTCATCTTATCCTTTTTATGTCGTTGCGACGCTCGCCGCTGACGCAATATACTGCGCCCCTACAAAATCGGTGGCTCACAAAGACGATATGTATGGAATGTTTCGATGACTCCGTTTAACTGCCTTCTTGCCAATCAAAGTCCATCTTTGCAGATGAACCCGCCCAACAAAAAAGCCCGATCAAACTTTCACCGGGCTGTGTTCAGAGACTCAAAACAATTCCCAAAATTTTGAAGCGGCGGGAGTATAACACGGTTTTGGTTGAATTAGCGAATCCGTTACAAATAAAAAGGTAAAATTTGGACATTCTTATCACCAACTCGGGAGCATTCATTTATGGACGAATATTTAAAAGCCAATCAAAAACTTTGGAACGAATGGACAGGCGAACACAATATGGTTCCGCTTTTGTTCTCGTTGAAAGCCAAAAAACCTTAATGAATGAACACAACGGACTCGAGAGATTTTCATTCCAATTCATTTCTGTCTGTGTTACATTTCTAAAATATTCAGGAGGATTCTCATGCAAATTCTTGGCATTGACATAGGCGGTTCGGGTATCAAAGGTGCGCCTGTGGATACGAAAACGGGCAAACTGACCGCGGAAAGAGTCCGCATCGAGACCCCGAAGAAAGCGGAGCCGGAACCCGTTGTGGAGGTCGTTGCTGAAATTGCCAAATCCTTTAATTGGATGGGACGCATCGGCATCGGCTTCCCAGCGCCGATCAAAGGCGGCGTTGTGATGATGGCGGCAAACATATCAGAGAAGTGGGTGGGTATAAATACAGATGAACTGTTCACCAAAACCACAGGCTGTGACTGCACAACGATCAACGATGCGGACGCGGCAGGACTCGCCGAGATGAATTTCGGCGCAGCCAAAGGTCAACCGGGAACAGTGATCATGATC
>DATDRD010000012.1:0-3182 GCA_035291925.1 Anaerolineales bacterium | reverse complement strand
AAGCGGGATCAAATCTGAAACATTGAGGGCGGGATAGATACTGCGCGATAGTTTCAAAAGATCCAGCGGCGTGGATGCCAAAGCGCGGATGATGCTCTGGTACAACGCAATGATAATGGGAAACTGAATCAACGTAGGCAGACAGGAAGCAAAGGGGCTAATGCCTCTCTCGCGATAAATACGCATTTGTTCCTGCGCGAGTTTCTCGCGGTCTTTGGCGTATTTCTTTTGAATAGCCTGCCATTCCTTATCATTCTGCAAATTCTGCATGGCGGCCGCGCCCTTCATCTGTTGCGCGTTGAGCGGCCACGTGACGATACGGATCAGAATGGTGAACAGGATGATCGCGATACCAAAGTTGTGACCAATGACATCATAGATCCATAACAATACATTGATGAAAAGGGAGACAAAAAGATCCCACATATTTCCTCTTTAATTTCCTGGAGCGAATGTCCAAACCTGGCGGCCGTTCTGGTCGAGTGCGGCGAGATAGAATCCCGTTTCCAACGGAGCCACAAGGATGAGGTCTCCTGCGGCGACAGGTGTTGTATAAATCTTTCCGCCGATTTCCTCAGACCAGAGTACACCGCCGTCGCGGTTTATGGCAAATAAGGAACCTGACTCTGTGGCGACGAGAAGATGGTCGGTCTGTATGAGCGGGCTTGCTGTGATGGGGCCATCAGGTTTCACGGGTGGCCAGTTCGATTTACCCGTCGAAGTGTTGAATGAATAGAAGTTGCCGTCCAGGTCGCCAAAATAAAGTGTATCACCATCCAGACTGGGTGTGCTCCAGATCCAGTTTTCGGCTTCGAGAACAGGCTCATGCTTTCCGGTCGCAGGATCGAACTTTTCCAATTGTGATGCAAGCGAACCGACATATAGCATACCGTCCGCCCCAAGTACAGCGGAACCGGGAATAGCACCATTAAGCTCCTCATGCCAGAGAACCTCGTACGTTTCAACATCAACTGCGCTTACACTAGGATCGAGCGATGTTACAAAAATGCGCTCCCCATCGGTAGTAGGCTGTGCCCAGAGGCGACCTCCAAGTTCGATGGTTTCAACTGCTTTTTTGGTGGATTGTCCATCCTGCAGATCAAGAACATAAAGATTACCGTCTGAATTTGGCGCGAAGAGCTTATTGCCAACAACGAGCGGGGTAGCTACCCAATGATCCGTGGCTGCACTGAATCTCCAGGCCTCGACAGGAGCATTGGTTTCAGGGTTAACGTCAGTGGGGTTGAGCGCAATAAGACTGTGGTCGTTGCCCGCACTACCGACAATGACAAGTCCATCCGGGGTAATCACCGGAGTTGAATAGAAAATCAATTTGGAATCAACATTTTCAGGGTAGTGCCAGAGTTCTTTGCCATCTTTCACGTTGACGGCGTATACATATGGGCCATCGGCCAGATAAGCTGTACTGTCATCAGCGGCTAAACCGGCCCAGGTTGTGCCACGCACAGGTCCACCACAGGCGCTTAGAAGAACAGCGGCAAGCAGAACCATGACTGCCAAAATAAGTTTCTTTCTCATTGAAAAATTGATACTCCTATGGAACGGGGTCGTAGCCCCCGGGATTGAACGGATTGCATCTCAGCACGCGCCAGCCTGCCATCAGCGAACCTTTGATCGCGCCGTATTTGTACACTACCTGATATCCATAATGCGAACAGGACGGATAGAAGCGGCAGGTGTTTTCCGGCAGGCCGCGCGAGAGGGTCATCTGATATAGACGAATAAATGCAAGTATGACAAGGCGCGGCCAATTGGTGATCATGCGCGGCAGGTCGCGCAGACGCGGTTCATTCGGGTAATCGTGCGATGGATGAAATTCAGTTTTCATGCGCGGGGGTCAATATTTGTGCGCGTTGCATGAGGTTGAGCAGGGCCTGGCGGGTATCCTCCAGGGTGGCAGATGTGAGTCCGGGACGGGCGATCAGGATCAAGTCCAAGCCTGATGCGATATTCGGGATGAGAGTCCGCATCGCTTCTCGCAGGAGACGCTTGGCGCGGTTCCGATAAACAGCCGTCCCTGCCGTACGCCCCGCCGCCACGCCCACCCGTACGCGGGGCTGGTCATTCTTCTGCACAATCAACACAACAAGCGGGTGGGCATAGGACTTGCCGGAACGCCGCACCCGCTTGAAGTCTTCAGATCGGGTCAGACGGAACTTTCTCTGCACCCGTTACCTCGAACCCACTCGAATTGAATTACCGCCTACCAGCGGACTTTCTTAACGTGCTTGTTGGCAGTCGACGCCAGTTGTTGGCGACCGCGCAGGCGGCGGCGCTTGAGAACTGCGCGCCCGTCAGCCGTGGACATGCGCTTGCGGAAACCATGCACGCGCACGCGGCGGCGGATTTTCGGTTGATACGTACGTTTAGGCATTCTTCGTTCCTCACTTTGAAAATACTGCTTCTTGTATTAATCCCTAAACCTGAATGTGCCCTTTGTTTTGCGGGCAGGAAGCCCTGGTTTAGATATTTGCAGTACTTATAATCGTAGTTGGTTCTTCAAGACCGACAGGATATTATACCGTAATGGTTTCGATTCGGTCAATTTGGTTTTGACTTCGTTGCCAGGAACCGCGCAGCAGCTCGCCAGCGTTCCATTTGGGAAACGACATTTACTCCTTCTTCTTTCCATTCCTCGTGGGATATACGGGAAATGCGAGCAGCTCGGCCAGTCTTTGGGCGCCTTCCGGGCTGGCAACTGCGATGATCTCATCGTCCTGTTGCAAGGTACTATCGCCGCGCGGCAGGGTCATTTTTCCATCTCGAATGATGGCGGCGATCACGCAATGTTCGGCGAGGTCCATGTCTTTGAGCTGAACACCGATTACCTTTGCGCCGGCAGGGACCTTTTCCTCCACCACTGCGTAACGCCCGCGGCGGATCTTGAATAACGTCATCATGTCGCCCAACGACATTTCTTCCTCTATCAGATGTGCCAGCACATCGGCCGAGTTCAGCGCCACATCCACATGGAACCTTTCATTGAAGAGCCAGGCATTGTTCGGGTTGTTCACACGCGCGATCGTGCGCGGCACATCGAACATGGTCTTGCCGAGGAAGCATATTGCCAGGTTGGTCGAATCGTCGCTCGTCACTGCCGCAACAGCGTGCACTTCACGAATGCCAGCCGCTTCAAGAATACTGGGATCAACAGGGTTGCC
>DATDRD010000011.1:0-1557 GCA_035291925.1 Anaerolineales bacterium | reverse complement strand
CGGTCACTGGCTTCAGATATTTTTGGTCCTTTACGGGATATGGGTGTTCGCTCCTTTTCTCGCGCCCTTCCTCATGCACATCGGTTGGCGCGGTGGGGGAAATGCAATATACTTCATTTACTCCTTCTTCTGCCACCAACTGCCAGAGCGTTCCTTCTTTCTATTCGGCGAGAAGACCATGTATTCGCTCAATGAAATACGAGCTGCGTGGCAGGATACAATTGATCCCATGATTCTTCGCAAGTTTACTGGAAACGAATTAATGGGCTGGAAGATCGCCTGGTCTGACCGCATGATCTCGTTTTACACCGGCATCTGGGTATTTGCTGCCGTATGGTATCCGTTTCGTCGCAAGGTCAAACCATTGTCATGGTGGAGATTCGCCTTGCTCTTGTTGCCCATTATTTTGGACGGCGGCACACACATGTTCAGCGACCTCGCCGGGATCGGACAGGGCTTCCGCGATACAAACCAATGGCTTGCGATTCTGACGGGCAACTCCCTCCCCATCTCATTCTATGCAGGCGATGCCATTAACTCGTTCAACTCCTGGGCACGCCTCATCACCGGGGTTTTGGCTGGCTTCGGCATCGTCTGGCTTGCCTTCCCCTTTATTTTCGAGTCGCAAGCTCTAAATCAGGAATTGAATAAATCGAATTATGGAGCAATCCTTGAGCAGATCAAAAACAAAAATCCGCGTTCTTCTGGCTGACGACCACCACATCGTCCGCGCAGGAATCCGTCAACTGCTCGAAAGTGCCAGCGATCTCCAGGTTGTTGCAGAAGCGGGCGATGGCGAAGAAGCCCAGTCGCTCATCGAAAAACACAAACCCGATGTCGCGGTGTTGGACATCCAGATGCCCAGGGCAAGCGGTATTGAAGTCACACGCTGGGTGCGTGCGCACCTTCCCGAAGTGGGTGTGCTGATCCTCACTGCTTATGATGACGATCCCTATGTGATGGCAGTATTGCAGGCGGGCGCGAACGGTTACGTGCTCAAGACCGCCAAAACAGATGATCTTATCCAGGCCGTGCGCGATGTGCATGAGGGCAAGTCTGCGCTCGACCCATCCGTGACACAAAAATTGATGTCCAACCTTTTCAAGAGATCCGAGAAAACCGCGGCCGTCGAACCGCTCACTGACCGCGAACTTGACGTGTTGCGATTGGCAGCAAAAGGATTCACAAACAAAGCCATCGGCCTGCAATTGAACATCAGTGACCGCACGGTGCAGGGGCATCTCGCGCACATCTTCGCCAAGCTGCAGGCTACGAGCCGTACCGAGGCTGTCATGCGCGCCGTCTCGCTCGGCTGGATTTCGCAAAGCACAGGTCAGATTGCGGAAGAATGAACCAGCGGCGGGCACCTTTTCTACGCGGCCTCACCGTGCAATTACTTGCCATTACAGTTTTGCCGCTCACTGTGCTTTTATTGTTGATCGCGTTTGGAAGTGTGTCGCTCCATCAACAGGATATGCGCGCCCTCGTCGCTGAACGTGATGAGCGTGCCGTTCAATCTGCCGCAGCCGCGCTGGCTTCCGAGTTGCATCACCGCGC
>DATDRD010000010.1:0-6520 GCA_035291925.1 Anaerolineales bacterium | reverse complement strand
AATCATCGAGCGAGTCCATGAGCTGCTCGTCCATGGTCAAGCCGTAACAATAGCGCGCATTCATGTTGCCCGTTGTCACGCGGCGACAGACACATGGCAGGCGCACGGCTCCCTGCACCATCTCGAAGATCCTTTCCACATCCTCCATCGGCACCACCTGCCCGTAATGATCCTGCTTTTGCATATGGGTCAGGACAGGTTTCGCCAGTTTCATCAACGGCGTCCTGCGGAGCATGTCCAGTTGTTGGATGCTTTTGGGTACGCGTTTATCGAACCCGTTCAGGAACTCGGCCGCGTACGCACGCCGCTCGTTTTGATCCAGCAGATCCCGCGAATAGTTCTCCATTGCCAGATACCACTTCTCCCCCTCTCCATGTTGCGTGCAGAATTCACACATAAAGGCCTCCCGATGTCACCCTGAGCGAAGCGAAGGGTCTCAACATTCGAAAATCCGAGACTCTTCGGTCTCAAAAAACGCTCCCTCAGAGTGACAAATTGCTTTGATCAGTATAGCCATTCAAGCAATCGACTCATAGTGACATTGCTCCGGGATTTCAGGACGTTGTCTCAACAATCCTTTATAATACGGAAAACTGCTATCCAAATATCATGCGCAAATACTTCCGCGTCAAAAAGTTGTGGCGGACTGGGGGCAATCTTTGTGATATTGACCAGATATCCAATTAGTTGCTCTGGAGGAAAGCGATGAAAATCGAAGTCAAACACGAGAAGGACGTCACGATCGTGGCTGTGAACGGCAGCGTGGACGCGCTGACCGCGCCCGAGCTGGCGCGCGCCATTGTTGATGAGATCGCAGAGGGTCATGCGTACCTGGTGATCGATTTGACCGGCGTCGAGTTTATGAGCAGCGCCGGTCTCCGGACATTAATTGGCGCGGTGAAGGAGTCGCGCAGCCAGGGTGGTGATTTGCGGATTGCATCCACAAATCCCGGCATTGACAAAGTATTGAAGATGTCCGGCCTTCATAATATTGCCAGGGTTTTTACCTCAGAGGCCGATGCTGTGGCTGGTTTCGGGCCTTGAACTGCTTCGTAACTCTCCCAAAGAACATCCATTAATCTTTTGCTTGACACCTAGAATATTTGTTCTATAATCAATATATGGACGCGCTCGAGACCCTCCAGTCTCTTTCCAGCCAAATGGAGCTTGAACACGCCGAAGAAGCGCGGTCTTCGCCTGCTCAGACCGAAGCTCGTCCCGCCTGTTTCACGCCAAAGGAAAAAAGAGCCGCGTTCGTCCACCCTGCCCAGCTCCCTAACGGCAAACAGATCAAATTACTGAAAACCCTGCTCTCCTCAGCCTGTGAGCGGGATTGTTATTATTGTCCCTTCCGGGCGGGACGCGATTTCCGCCGCGCCACGTTCAAGCCGCAGGAATTTGCCGAGTTATTTATCAAATTGAACCAATCCAGGATGGCAGAGGGAATCTTCCTGAGTTCAGGGATTGCTGCAGGCGGTGCGAACACACAGAACAAAATACTGGATACTGCCGACATCCTGCGGAACAGGCTCGGTTTCCGCGGGTATATGCACCTGAAGATCATGCCTGGCGCAGAGAAGGCACAGGTCGAGCGTCTCATGCAGCTTGCAGACCGCGTATCCATCAATTTGGAAGCGCCAAACACGGAACGGCTCGCCAGGCTTGCTCCCAATAAAACCTTTATCGAGGAATTGTTCAGGCCATTGAAATGGGTGGAGGAGATCCGCCGATCACAGCCCGCGCATAAAGGCTGGAACGGTCGCTGGCCTTCGACGGTCACGCAGTTTGTTGCGGGCGGTTCGGATGAAAGCGATTTGGAATTGCTGACCACAACAAACTGGCTGATGAAAAACGTTGGACTTAAGCGCGCCTACTTCTCCGCGTTTTCTCCAGTTCGTGACACTCCCATGGAGAACAAACCTGCTGTTGACCCTTTGCGGGAGCATCGTCTTTACCAGGCATCGTTCCTGCTGCGTGACTATGGTTTCGATTTGGAAGAGATGCCGTTCACACACGATGGAAATCTTCCCCTTCCAACTGACCCGAAATTAGCCTGGGCTCAACAGAACCTCAAGGAAAAGCCATTGGAGATCAACAATGCGGAACGACGCGAATTACTGCGCATCCCCGGCATTGGCCCCAGAGGTGCAGATGCGATCCTGCGCGCACGGCGCGAGGGCAAACTGCGCGACTTGACTGCTCTGCGCAAGTTGGGTATTGTTGTGGCACGCCTCACTCCCTTCGTTTTATTGGATGGCAGGCAGGCTGATAAGCAATTGGTATTGTTCTAAATACATAAGTTTTTTGGGAGGGCGTTTTATCCAAAGCAATCTCCCTCACCAAATTGTGCGGGAATAATCAATTCTTAAGGCGGGTAGGCAGTCAGAACTGGTAAACAAAGAATTTTTTCCTACTTGTATTTGTCCCGAAATCGTTGTATAGTGAATCACACCACACGTGACAATTTCACCGGTAGGGACCGAACTTGGGCTAGACCATGAGGTGATCCCATGCCAAAACCTGCTACATTCCGGAGTATCAAAGGTCCATGGCTGAGGAAAAAACTCCAGAAGGCTTAAAACAGTTTTTCGGAACGATTGGTGAGCTGGGTAAATACGCAGCCACGATCCTCGCTTATGTGGTGGCAATTGCCGGAGTATCCCCCGAATATCCCCAGTTGGTTTCAGTGCTGACTGTCGTGATCACCACGGCTGCGGTTTGGGTTTGGCGTTGGCCTCACCTATCTCAAAAACATCCCCCTCCATCTGATAAGGAATTGCTCATTGTCGGCGAATCCCGCCCAAAGGAAATACTTTCACAGACCAATCGATTTTGGGAGCCGTTTCGATCCTCCAGCAGGCACTCTTTTGTTTTGACCTTGTTTCGCCGCAGAGTGGAAATCAGCGTAATGCTCGCGCTGGCGGCTTTTTCGATCTGGTTTTCAGCCAGCAAATCCCAAAAAGTGTATGAGGAAGTGAGCGGACTGGAATGTTCCTACGCCAGTCAAAACAATGCACCCCGGGTTGTTATCGCAGAGTTCTATATTGCGACGGGTAGCGATACAGCATTCGAAGCGAATATGTTCTCTAGTATGCGCGACCAATTCGATCAGGCGATCACCGTTTGTCGCTACAGCCAGGAAATTGAGGACGGCAAGGATGCCGAGGAACTGGGCAGGAATCGCCCTGGGACGATTGTTGTTTGGGGTGTGAGCGATCAGGACTATTTTCAAATAAATATCACGCCGATCAATTGGCCCGGGCTGGAACTGAACTGGAGGGCTTCGCCGGAGAATTCAAAGGAGCTGAGAGCATGGGCGATTGAATATGTCTCTCAAATTATCATCATTGAGGTCAGCTTCGATAATGGCGACATCGGCAGCGAGATCAGGCACCTGAATGTGGCGATCAACAATGCAAGCGAACAAAATTGGGCAGAAGATGATCTAAAGCAACTTGCCCCAGCATATTTCCTGGCCGGCCTGTTGTTCGAGGAGGCTGGCGATCCAAGCGGCGCCCTCGAAGCATACACCAAGACCATTGCTATGGACTCGAACTACGAGGTTGCTCTTTTGAACCGGGGAAATCTATTCTATTGGAGTTTCAACGACACAGCATCGGCAATGGCTGATTTCAATGAACTTATCGAGCGAAATTCTGATTTCGCCGCGGATGCATTTGCCAGTCGAGCCTCCATTCAGCCTGAATGGGAAAACGAGAAGAGCGATTTGATTCATGCGATAAAGATCAATCCAGGAGAACAATATTATTACCACCTGCTCGGTCTTCAGGCGCTTGCGGAAGGAGAAATTGATACTGCGATGCATGCTTATCGCGATTTGCTGGACCATCTCGACTCAGGCACTCGTGATGAGTTCATTACCGACCTGAAGCACCTCGCGCTGGAAGATCCTTCATTACAAACCTCCGTTGAAGAAATTATCGATCTGCTTCAAGAAGCGAATCTGCGATAATAATATTTTCCGGTTTGCCCCCGGCTCATTAGCCGGTAAACATTTCGTTCACTTTGAGGAGGTGAAACATGAAACCCAGTAGATCGAGTCAATCACAGCCGCCATCAGCAAGCCTGCCGGATGTCCCGGATTTTCCCGATTCACCGCTCTCAGCATGGAAACATTATGGCATATTAAAACTTGCGGAGGAAAAACTCCATAAGGAATTGGAGCAAATTGGCTATGATGGCAACCTGGTTGGATTGCGCGTTAGTTATTTCGTTGGACAGCAGGAAGGTAAAATACCACAAGGTCAACAGGAAGAAGAGGACTCGGGAGATGAATACACCATGGCTTACGGCTATGACGTTACCGACAAAGTTGAAACGAGGCTGGAGGACAAAAATCCTCCCAGCGAAGAGTTCATCCTGAGCTTGTATGATTTCATTAGTGACATGATAGCAAACAATATCAGCCCCTATGTACCTGAATTCACCCTCAGGCTGGATACGACCTTTAATCCCGTCCGCACAACATATACTGTCACCTGCCGGGTTTGCAGGCAAGGTCAATGTCTCCTAAATGCAGGGCATGAAGGAGAGCGGCGCAGGATGATCCGCATCAACCGCGGGGCATGGCGATGCCTGCATACCCGGTGCTGATGATTACAACGCGATCCACCCTCCGCGCAGACCCGCACGCACGGCCTCGGTCCGGTTGGTCACATTCAATTTTGTATAAATGGATGATACGTGAAATTTCACGGTGTGCTCGCTGATCCCCAGCCCGACCGCGATCTGTTTGTTTGCCAACCCCTTTGCAAGCAGCCCCAAAACTTCCAGTTCCCTCTCCGTGAGCGGACCCTGTGCCAGTGGTTCGTTTTCTGATTCGAATAACAATGCGGCTGTGCCAACGATGAGTCCCTGTGACAAGGCGTGGACTGCCGCGATCAATTCCTCAGCGGATACATCAGTTGGCAGGATTCCCCACACTCGCGATAAGCGCTGCATTTCGCGGAGGTTGAGCTGGTCATCGCTTAGGAACAGGATCGCGGCTTGCGTGGAGCCGAGTCGAAGGGCTGATGAGGAGGAGTCAACTTCGCCATGAACAAAAGCAGCGCGAGAAGCCGACGTGATAACCACGTCGGCTTCTGAATCTTCATCCAATGGATCATTTACGATTTTTATTGCCTTATCCGAGGAAAGCAGAGCGCGCAATCCCGCGCGCAGTGCAGGGGACGATATATTTAACAGGACGCGGATCAATTCCTCTCCGCTACCGTCACCTGGACGGTTTCAGGGCGACCGCCGCGCAGGACTTCCACCGCGATGGATTTGCCGACTGTATCGCTATTGAGCGCGGCAAAGAGATCGTCGGGATCGCCGACAGGCTGGCCGCTTATTGCAACCAGGATATCGCCGACGAGCAAGCCGCCTTTTTCTGCCGGCCCGGCTTCTTCCAGCCACAGCACCAGCAGGCCCTGACCTTGTTCGCGCTGGAGGGCTTTGCGCGCGGCCTCTGCGATCTCAACCGGCTGTGTGCGCACACCGAGATAGCCGCGCTTGACCGTGCCATGCTTTGCAAGCGCGTCTGCGATTCGCCAGGCAACTTTAATCGGAATGGTCAAGGAGGAGCCGCGCGTGAGACCGGATGTATTGAGTCCGAGCACTTCACCTTCGGTGTTGACCAATGGCCCGCCTGAGAAACCGGGATAAGGTGTGGTCTCGGTTTGAAGATATTCATCCAGCAAGCCGCCGCGGGACGTGCGCGCCGGCCCGCTGATGGCGGTAACGATTCCCCATGAAGCCTGCATCCCTGCGTTATTCGGGCGTCCCAATGCCAGCACAAGTTGACCGACCTTTACATCGTCAGATGTCTTTGCAGGGGACAACGCTTTTTCGGTGAGCCTCAACAAAGCGAGATCGGAGCCGGGATCGCGGCCCGCAAGAGTCGCAGTGAGGGTTTTGCCATCAGGCAACCCGACTTTTATATCTTCTTCTCTGGTCACAACGTGGTCGGCTGTGAGGACGAGGTCTTCTGCATATGCAATTCCGCTGGCGGGGTAACGTTTGCGCGCGTCCACAAGGATTGTGCTTGCGCCTGCTTTCTCAACCGCGGAGGTCAGACCATTTGAAAAATCAGCAAGAGGGTTGGACATGTATTTCTCCTTTTCATCATAACATGATTGTCATTGCGAGGCGACGAAGCAATCTCCTGTCAATGGAGAAGACTGCTTCGCAACGAATGTCGCGGTGACAAGTCTATCCGATATGAAACTCAGGCACATCGGGCAGACGGGTGGTTCAACTCCTAGCCTTTCGGGGGAGGCCAATTCAGGCATATAATCGATTCATGAAATCCACATTGCGGCTGAATGCAAAAATCTTCCCCATCGTTGCAGCGATCGCTCTGGTCATGGAGTTCGTCGACCCGTCACGCGTATGGGTCATTCTGCTGATCGGCATCGGCGGCGCCTGGCTGGCCTGCTGGTGGTGGGCGCGTGGACTTGCGCGTTCCCTGCAGTTCGAACGGGAAATGCGCTATGGCTGGGCACAGGTCGGCGACCGT
>DATDRD010000009.1:0-2948 GCA_035291925.1 Anaerolineales bacterium | reverse complement strand
CATGCTTATCTCGGAAGACCTCGATGAGATCCTGGCCCTTTCCGATCGCATCGCGGTAATCTACGAAGGTCAGATCATGAACATTGTCCCTCGTGAGAACGCCACCCCTGAAAGACTGGGCCTGCTCATGGCCGGTGTTCGACCCGAAGAAGGAATGTCCCAGACTTCGGAAGTCTAATGTCATTTACAAAATGTTAACTAAAATACTACCAAAGGTATCCACTTAAGCAGTAGAATACAATTCCATCGGTTCGGTGGTCGTGGCGCGGTGGGCGCCACGGCGTTGGGTTTTGGCTCATCGAAAAGTGCCGCCGCCTGCGAAGTGCCGCGTAACCAGATTGATCAGAATTCCATTTATGATTATGCGGCGAGAAAGAGGTAGCCACCAATGAACCTTTGGCAAAATTATTTTCTACCCAAGACTCTTGACGAAGCCATGCAGGCCCTGGCTTCCGCTCCCAGACCCCTTGCTCCCATCGCGGGCGGCACAGACTTGCTGCTTGACTTGGAGCAGGGACGACATTCCCCCGTTCAAACGCTTGTTGACATTACAGAAGTAAAGGAATTGCTCGCGCTCGAAATCCGCGATGAACGACTCTTCGTCGGCGCGGGTGTTCCGGTCAATCGCCTCGTTCTGGACCCGCTAACTGGCCGGCACGCCCAGGCCTTGGTTGAAGCCTGTAACTTGATCGGCGGACCGCAAGTCCGCAACGTAGCGACTCTGGGAGGCAATGTTGCGCACGCCCTGCCCGCCGCGGACGGGACGATTGCCCTGCTCGCTCTCGATGCCCAAGCCGAGATTGCCGCCGTCGCGCTGAGCGGAGAGGAGCGAAGACGAAGCGCAGGCGGAATAAATACGCGCCGTATTCCCTTCAAAGATCTATTCCTCGGCCCGGGCAAATCTGTGCTCAAACATGGGGAAGAGTTATTGGTTGGCTTTTACGTGCCATTGATTGAAAAAGGAAAAGCCTCCTGTTTCAAACGCATCATGCGTCCTCAAGGTGTGGCCTTACCTATCATTAATCTTGCGATTTGGCTTGAACGCGCGGATGATATGTTCCGTCAAATTCGCATCGCCGTTGGTCCCGGCGGCCCAACTCCCTGGCGCGCCACTGACGCTGAAAAGGCGTTGGTTGGCAGACCCCTGAATAACGAAGCTATCAACAACGCTTTGGAAGCCTTGCTTGCTCATGTAGGCTTCCGCTCCAGTCCCCGCCGCGCCAGCGCGGACTATCGTCAGCATTTGGTGGTGACGGTGTTCAAGGATACGCTTGAGTCCGCGTGGGAGAGGGCAAAGATAAAACATCGTCCAAGTCCCGCTGGTTGAGTAGGGCTGAGCGCTTTTCTCAGCCCGTATCGAAACCAGCATTAATTTGAGTTCCTTTATGTTACAATGTGTCTACAATTGTAGATAGAATTGGAGGACGACATGGTAACCGTCGGTATTCGTGAATTGAAGCAACAGACCAGTGAGTTGATCCGCCTGGTGCGTGAAACGGGAAGTGAAATCCAGGTCACGTATCACGGACAAGTTGTCGCTTTGCTTGTGCCTGTGAACAAACCAAAATCAAAAACCGCATCCCGCGCATGGACTCAACTGGATAGTCTTGCCGCCGAAATCAACGCGAACTGGAAAAAGGGCGTCTCTGCCGCGAAGGCTGTTTCAGAGGGACGCGGGTAATGTTCGTTGTAGTGGATGCCAGCGTTTGGGTCTCACGATTGGTGGAAGGCGATGAATTTCATATCCCTGTAAAAGGCTGGATGAACTCTCAACGGGAACAGGATGCCACATTTGTTTCTCCCTCGCTTTTGCTGGCAGAGGTCGGTGGAGTCATCAGCAGAGTCACAGGCAAACCCGAACTGGGACTGAACGCCATCCAAAAAATCGAAAACCTGCCCGATGTCCGCATCGTGGATATGGATAAAGCCCTGATGGATGACGCGTCGCGCATTGCTGCAAAATATGGTCTGCGCGGCGCGGATTCTGTTTATGTCGCAGTTGCGTCCACGCTGAAAATCCCTCTCGTCACATTCGATGTTGACCAACGCGAAAGAGGCTCAAAGCTTGTGGATGTTATCGAGATACCTGTAGAATGATAACGATTTTTCTTTCCCTCCGCGCCAGCGCGGAATATCGTGAGCATTTGGTTGTGACGTTGTTCAAGGATACGCTTGAAGCCGCGTGGGAACGAGCTTATAGAGAAAACCACTGAGACACGAAGGCACTGAGATTCTTAAGTTGTTTTTTCCCGCGGCTCAGTATCTCTGTGGTAATAAAGAAAGAGTCGATTTATGCATCGTAATCTTCCTGTTCCGCAAAGCAAGCATGCTGTCCCTTTGTTAGAGAAAGATCTAACTGACAAGATTATCGGCGCGGCAATTGAAGTTCATCGTGCATTAGGTCCTGGTTTGCTTGAGTCAGCGTATCAGTTGTGTTTGGCACAGGAAGGTAGGTTACAGAAAATGCTTTTTGAGGAGCAGGTAGCGCTAAAGTTGAATTACAAAGGGATTCAATTAGATGGCGGTTATCGGATTGACTTTATTTTTGATAGACGTGTCATTGTCGAGCTCAAAGCAGTTGAAGAAGTACTGGCAGTCCATGAAGCACAATTGCTCACATATCTGAAACTCACAGGAATTCGTGTTGGCTTGCTGATCAACTTTAATACTCCTGTCTTGAAAAACAGCATCGATCGCCGGGTTCTTTGACCCAAGCGAATGAGAATTTAATAACTCCGTGTCTCAGTGTCTCCGTGGTTCGATCTTTTGAGGAAACCTATGAACAACCAAATTTCTCTTACAGTTAACGGCATCAAACAAACCCTCGACCCTATCCCCGGCGAGACACTCTCGGCGCTCCTCCGCGAAAGATTGCGCCTCACTGGCACAAAGATTGGCTGTGAAGAGTCTGAGTGCGGCGCGTGTACTGTGCTTATCGATGGCGAACC
>DATDRD010000008.1:0-2729 GCA_035291925.1 Anaerolineales bacterium | reverse complement strand
CGAGTATTGAACGGCTGCTATCTGGGGGCGCGAACGGCCGGTGTTGAGAAACTTGAATTTCCAGTATCGACCCTGCAGAAACTTTTGGTGCCACTACCATCAGCGTCCGGTATTCGACCTTATGCCAAGCTTTCCATAAGGCCGAGGAGCGGACCTACGCGACAATGTGGCTGATAGCGTGTTCTGGATCGAAGGCAGGCATTGTCTGTCAGATCTGGCCGCGACCAGTACACTTGTCATGTCAGCGTGTGGCATCCCCGCGCGGGTTCGACATTAATTCCGACAGCTTGCGTACTCGATTGAGCACGCAGTGCGGGCTGGTGGATAGCCACCTAATCGGCTCAGCGCCGGCGGTCACAGTCAGCATGGCAAGTAAGGTGTCAACCATTTAGGTGGGGCAACCAATGTATTTGCATATCGAAGCGTTTTACGCTACAATATGCAAGTGAAAAAAGCATCCATAACGTCGCCTGCCACGCCGCTCCGCGGCGCAGCAGCACAATTCGTCGAATCCAAACTCGCCGCCGGTGCGGTTGCATTTTCTCTGGACGAGTTGGTTGAAAACACCGGTTTATCGATCATCGCGGCCAGAAACCAGTTACTGAGGCTCGGGAACAAGGTCGTCAGGGTCAGCCCGCGGCAGCAATTTTTTCTCATCGTTCGACCCGACCATCAAGTCATGGGCGGTCCGCCTGTCGAATGGTGGCTGGACGCCTATTTTCGCTGGCTCGGGCGCCCGTATTACCTGGCGCTGCAAACGGCGGCCGCCAGTCATGGCTCCAGCCCGCAGGCTATTCAAGTCACGCAAGTCATGACTGATCTTCCGCGTCGCGACCTTCGCATCGGAAGGGTTCGGGTCCACTTCTTTGTTAAATGTGCTGTTGCAAGAACGCCAACGAGGCAACCAATCGGCGCCTATGCGCCGCTTTGCGTTAGCACGCCGGAGGCGACCGCCTTTGATCTCGTGCGCTACGCTCCGAACATCGGTGGGATTGAGCGATCGGCAGAGACCATTGCGCCCATGATTCCCCAGATGCAATCGTCTAAGCTCAGAGGTGTCTTGGAGGCCGAAGACGAAACAACCACGGCGCAACGGCTTGGATTTATTCTGGAGGCGCAGGGAGCGGATAATCTCGCCAAAACCATTCGCGCCTGGCTACCGCAAAAATTGGCATGGATTCCGCTCGCCACGCACGCGCCAGAAAACGTCAAACCTATCGCTGCCAATAACCGCTGGCAGATATTCGCCAATACGATGAGCCTCTCGTGATCCAGATTACGCAACAGGACATCCTTGCTCACCAAGCTGTCGTCCCCTGGCCGAATCCGCAACAGGTCGAACAAGATCTATTGCTGTGCCATTCAATGGTCGCATTGTTCACAGATGAGTTCCTTAAATCCCAAGTTGCCATGCGTGGCGGCACGCTATTACACAAAGTCCATCTTGCGCCACCATCGAGGTACAGCGGGGACATCGATCTGGTTGTGATCGGCGACCGGCCAGAGAATCATATTCATAAGGCAATCCGGCGCGTGTTGCTCGATGTATTGGGAAAGCCAAACGCCTCGCTCTGGGATTCTGTGAAGTTGGGCGTCAGAAATACGGTCAAGCCGTCGAGGGTGCTCCGTATGACATACCGGGTTCCCTCTATCTCGATGTCCGGTCGAACTCTGGATATCACCGTAGAAGCCAATGTGACAGAGCGGCGTCCTCATCGTCCGATAGAGAATGCGCCATTGGTGTTTCCATATCGGGGTAGCCAGATCCAGGTTGCAGTCAATGGCTTCGACATCCATGAAATGCTTGGCACGAAAATGCGCGCCCTGTTTCAACGAAAGCGCGGGAGAGATCTTTTTGATCTGTACTGGGCGCTTGCGAAATCCGGACAAAACAACATTAGACCGCCCGCCATCATCGACTCATTCCTTCATTACATGCACCAAGAAGGCACTGTGGCGCGCCGGAGCGAATTTATTGCAATCTTGGACGGGCATCTCAAAGACAACGGGTTTTGTACCGACATGAATAGTTTGCTGCGTTCGGATATTTCTTATGATCCCCACGAAGCCGGCACGTACGTCATCAAGCACCTCCTTGGTTTATTGCCAGACGTTGGAGAAGATCATACTTCCGACAAAAGGAAATCCAAGACGAACATAAAACCCGGAAAAAGTTGAAGGCACCCAGACGCTGAGCCCAACCTCACCCGCTACGAATACCCGACGCGAAATAAGTAATATCCAGTGTGCCATCGGTAACTTTCGACCGCCCGTTGATGAACTTGTGGATGGAGGCGGTGCTGTTCCCGCCGGAATCCACCGCAATTAGAATTGGTGGATTGCGCTGCGCTCCATCCACCCTACGGGGGATTTTCCCCGTGCCATCATCACAATAAACGTCGGGCGGAGGCCGGCGCGAATCGGATCGAGACGCCACCAAGCGGATCGAGGTGGAACACGACTTCTTCGCCGGCCTCGACCCACAGCGGCGGCACGATGGAACCCGTGATGATGATTTGCCCGGCGCGCAGTTGCTCGCCGAACGCTGCGAGCACGTCGGCGACGTGACGCACGATGTCGATCAAATCGCCGGTATTCGCCTGTGGATCGGAAGTATGCGCAGCCTCGGTTCCGTTTCTCAGGATACGGCCCGTGAGACCGTCCAGCACGCAACCTGCGCGTGAGGTATCGCAACCTGCGCGTGAGGTATCGCATGGCCCGAGGATCAC
>DATDRD010000007.1:0-8059 GCA_035291925.1 Anaerolineales bacterium | reverse complement strand
ATACAATTGTTACAATGATACAATTAGTTCAATGATACAAAGATACAATTTATGCCAAATGCGAAACTATTACTCCAAATTGATTTCCGCTCCGGACTGCCGATCTATACACAGCTCGTAAATCAGGTACAGGCACAGGTGGTCGGAGGTATCCTTAAACCAGGCGATCAACTGCCTACCGTGCGTGCGCTTGCGGAAGAACTTCGCGTCAACTTCAACACGGTGGCCAGGGCATATCGGATACTGGACGAAGCACGCATTATCTCAACCCAGCAAGGACGCGGCACATACATTACCGATGTCCCACCGCCAAAAGTGAGCGAACGATTGCGAAAAGAATCCTTGGAGGCACTGACTCAAAGATATTTTAGTGAGGCCATGCGGCTGGGCTTCTCAAGGAGTGAGATCAGCCAAATTGTCAAGGATCAGCTCAAGGCTTCGAATGAACTTCAAGAAATTGAAAATGAATGAATTGAAACAAGGAGAATGTCGAAATGGATTCAAAGTTTATTAAGAACGTTATCCAAAAGAAGCAGGGAAAAGAAGACCTGCACATTTCTGGTGTCGCAGGGACGCTGTTTGGTATCCTGCTTGTTGCAGCAGCCACTGGCGCTTTGGTGATGGACGGGCACGTTCCTGACGTGTTGATTGGCGTGTATGTTGTTGGAGTGATGCTTGTTGGCACATATATTTTGTATGCACTCAAGGTGGCATCTCAATGGGAAAAGGCTGTGGTTCTGCGGTTGGGTAAATTCCATGGACTGCGCGGTCCTGGCGTATTTTGGATCATCCCGATCGTGGATACAGTCCCATCCTGGATCGACCACCGCGTAATGGTCACGCCGTTCTCTGCAGAGAAGACGTTGACCAAGGACACCGTGCCTGTGGATGTGGATGCTGTATTGTTCTGGGTCGTGTGGGATGCAGAAAAGGCTGCGCTCGAAGTCAAAGATTATCAATCTGCGATTGCCTGGGCTGCGCAAACCGCGCTGCGCGACATCATCGGTCGTATGATGCTGGCAGACATTCTGGTTGGCCGTTCTGCAATTGACGAGGAGCTTCAGCACATCATCGATGAACGCACCACTCCCTGGGGTGTGACCGTGAATTCGGTGGAGATTCGTGACATTGTCATCCCGCAGGATCTGGAAGATGCCATGTCCCGCCAGGCGCAGGCTGAACGTGAGCGGCAGGCGCGCGTCATTCTCGGCGAATCTGAGAAACAAATCGCTGCTTCGTTTGTTGAGGCTTCACAGGCTTATGTGAATAATCCCACCGCTTTGCACTTACGTGCCATGAATATGCTGTTCGAGGGCTTGAAAGAGAAAGGCGCACTGGTGATCGTGCCTTCGTCCGCAGTGGATACAATGAATCTCGGCGGTTTGAGCGGCATGGTTTCGCTGGCGCAGCAAAACAAACCAAAGGAATAGTCATAACCAGCAGATAAAGAAAAAAACGCGGCGATCAGGAACAAAAATCTGTCGTTCGCAATGGTAGGTAAAAGGTTCGGTGAATATGGAAAATCTGACACGAAGAAAAGAACTTGTAGTCGCAGGAGCTATTGCGGTCGTAACGACAGCGGCAGTAACCATAGCCAAGGCGATTGGAGCGGTCATAGCAGGAGCCTTCCTTGCAGGTGCAGGAACATCGCTAACTGCAGCCTATGTGATTATTGCAAACACGATGATAAAACAAGCAAGAAGAAACAACGAACATACAGGAGAATGAATGTCCACTCGCACAACTACTATTATTGTTTTGCTGATGATCCTCGGCGCCACACTTGCTGGGCTACTGCTCTGGAACCGTTTGCCCGAGCAAATGGCGTCGCACTGGAACGTCAATGACCAGGTGGACGGCTACATGTCCAAATTCTGGGGCATGTTTCTGATGCCAGTGATCACTCTTGGAATGTTCCTGCTCTTCATTCTTATCCCGAACATTGATCCGCTCAAGGCAAACATCGCCAAATTCCGTGATACGTTCAACCTGTTCATCACCTTCATCACTGGGTTCATGGTTTACGTCCATGCTTTGACCCTGCTTTGGAACCTGGGCTATACAAACCTTGGCATCGGCAAAGCAATGTTGCCCGTAATGGGATTGCTGTTCATCGTCATCGGTTCCCTGCTCCGCAAGGCGAAAAGAAACTGGTTCATTGGCATCCGCACACCGTGGACACTCTCCAGTGATCGAGTTTGGGATGAGACACACCGTCTCGGCTCGATCCTTTTCATGATCTCAGGTGTACTGGCGGTCATCGGCGGATTCTTTGGCGGCATGATCGCCTTCTGGATGTTGTTCGTACCGTTGATGGGCTCAACGATCTTCCTGGTGATCTACTCCTATATATTCTATCAAAAGGAAACAAACGCATAACAAACTGGGCACGAGAGAGCCTGCCCTTGATGTTTCACGTGAAACAGAAATCTATGAAAACAAACATCAATGTATTTGGCTGGCTGTATTGGAAGCGCGGGCTTGAAGCGGCAATGATCTCACACTTCTCGGCCGATATTGTCCCGCATGTACTTCTTGCATTATAGGAGCTCAAAATGACAGAAGAAGTCAAACAATGGGAATATCGCGTTCAAACGATCGGCAGTATCTTTGGGACCAAGGATGAACACATCCAGGCAACGTTGGACGAATGGGGTACAGAAGGTTGGGAAGCGATCAACGTTTTCACGCCCGAAGGAAGCGGCAAGATAACAATTGTTGCCAAGCGCCCTTTGATGGAGCGCGCGCGCCGCGCGAGGTCAATGTCCCAGATGTCATGAGATGCCGATTAATGGAAACAACTGAAGGCTGTGAAAGAAGAGAGGAGCTTGTATTGCGCACAGTTGAATCATCATCCGTCTGATAAAAAGCCAGGCGGATATTTTTGTGTATATAAATAGAACATATGTTCTATTTCATCAGAGGGTAAAATCAACACTGTGCAGAACAAAGTTATTCTTGCCATTGTTATCCTGTCGCTGATTATTGGTTCAGCCACCCTCACCCGCGGGCATGAATGGGGAGACGACTTCGCTTCGTACATCATGCAGGCAAAAAGCATTTTGAATGGCAAGTCCCAGGAATTTGTTGAACACAATGCTTTCACGATTTTTGAATCATCGTCCCAGATTGGACCGGTGGCATACCCGTGGGGCTACCCGTTGATATTGACTCCAATGTATGCCATCAAAGACAATAGTCCGCTTGCCCTGAAATTACCCGGCTTATTCTTCTTCGCGGGATTCTTGATCTGCCTTTATCTATTGACGAAGAACCGCCTCACACGGACTGAAAGCCTGCTCCTCCTTTCCCTGTTCGCGTTCAACCCGATGCTGGTTGATTTTCTCGATCAAATCCTTTCGGACATCCCATTTTTATTTTTTTCAACGCTTGCGCTGTTGTTGATGACGAACGAGAAGAAACGCGGCACATCTGATTACATATTGCTTGGAGGTGTAATCGCCTCCGCCTTCTTCATCCGTACAACAGGGATTCTGTTACTCGCTAGTTTTTTGGCAATTGAATCCTTTAGAGTATGGTTTCACAGAGCAAATCGCGAATCCGTCAGGATGACATTGTGGAATGTTCTGATCGTTTGTGCCACTTTCGGATTGTTATGGAGTGTTTATGCCTTGCTATTCCCTGGTGGAGGCGAATCTTATTTCGCCCAATATCAGGCTTTTCAGATTGAAACCATTCCTGGGTTCATTAGTGGATATTTTCAATTATTCAGCCTGTTTTTTGGCGGGGCCACAATCTGGAAATACCTGTACTACATCCTTTTCATCTTCTTTCTCATAGGACTTTGGATAAGGCGAAAAGAAGAAACGGTCTTCATCATCTTTTTTTCACTCTGGATGATCCTTCTCATCACGTGGCCTTACTGGCAGGGACCACGTTTTATCTTCCCGCTCCTGCCCATTTTTATCTACTTCACGTTCCAGGGCATGAAGGCGGCTATCAACAAACTGTCTGAGAAATATCACCGAATCGGACAAGGGATATTCCATGGTTTCTGGCTCTTAATCGTTTGCATCTTCCTGTTCAATTCAGCCATCAGAGCTTACAACAATGTGCAAAATGGGCGAAACATAAACGGTCCCTTCGATCCAGTCAGCAGGGAAGTATATTCCTACATCAAAGAGGAGACGCCATCCGACAGCATTCTTATCTTTTTCAAGCCGCGCGCCATGAGATTGATGACCGATCACAACACGCTGATGATCAATCAGTGTGAAGGGTTGCTCAAGGGCGATTACATCGTTCTCAGCAAGAAGGTCGGTGAGAATAATCAAATCCCTCCCGAACGAATCGACTCGTGCAACCTGCCTCTGGAGAACGTATTTGAGAACCGCAGGTTTATCATCTATGAGATCCCAAAATAGGGTCTTGAATCTCATACCCAAAGTCCGTACACTGTACACATGAGGACAACGGGCCAGCTTCGCGATCTCGACGGACGGCACCAGCAGCTTTTGCGTCTCGTCGAGTTGAGCGTCACGCTCAATTCGACGCTCGACCTGGATGCCCTGCTCCAGCTTATCACCGCCACGGCAACCGAGTTATTGGACTGTGAAGCCGCTTCCATTCTGTTGTATGACGAAAAGAATCCGCGCCTGTACTTTGCCGCCGCCACCGGCTCGGACCCGGCACAACTGGCAGAAATCCCCGTACCTATTGAAAATAGCCTTGCCGGGACAATCTTCCGCACCAATCGCCACATCATCCTGAACGATGCAGAGCAGGATCCTCGCCATTATTCCATGGTCTCAGACCATATCAAGTTTAAAGTAAAGACTTTGCTCGGTGTACCCATGCCCATCAGAGACAGAACAGTAGGCGTACTGGAAGCAGTCAACAAACGCAATGGGGTATTCGATGAACGCGATGCCACACTCCTATCTGTCACAGCCGCACATGCCGCGATTGCGATCAACAATGCACGCTTATTGCGCGCCACGCAGCAGGCGCTTGAAAAGATCCAGGAGGCAAATCAGCTCAAAAGCAACTTTTTATCCCTGGCTTCACACGAACTGCGAACCCCTCTCGGCATCATCATCGGTTACTCTACTTTTCTAAAAGAAGACGCGCAGGGCGAACTCTCGGACCACGCTGATCAGGTGCTTACCGCAGCGCGACAAATGCGTTCCATTCTGGACGAGATGAACAACCTTGCCATGCTCAAGTCGGATGAGATGGTGCTCAAGCCGCAAAGAGTTCCCATGCAGGATGTTCTGGTGTATGCCTGTGATGGGATCAATGAAATCGCATCCACTCGCGACCAAAAACTCGTCTTTGTCTTTCCAGACGAACCATTCCATGTGAACGTGGACATTGACAAAACATCTCTGGCCTTCGTGAACATCCTGGACAACGCCATACGCTTTTCACCACAGGGCAGCGACATCACCATAGGCACGATCAGACAGGGCAGCCACGTGATGGCATGGGTGCAGGATCGCGGCATTGGAATCCCCGTTGATAAATTGCAAAAGATATTCGAGGAGTTCTATCAAATCGAGCCGCCCAACACGCGTCAGTACGGCGGGCTTGGGATCGGTTTGACGATCGCAAAAGGACTGATCGAAGCGCAGGAGGGAAAAATCTGGGCCGAGTCGGAGGGTGCAGGTAGCGGGTCAACGTTCAAGGTGTTGCTGCCTGTGGCATGATTGATTTTAATGGTCGAGTAGGCGGGGGGTTTCGAGACCAAAATCAAAAGCGCCTTGTCTCGCCGACAGGCGGACAGGCGCTCTAATCTCCACTCACTAATCTCTTGTTTACCCCAAATGCATCGGCATGATCACATGCAGGAACTGGTCGTCGCCTACTGGCCGCACCACGCCCGGCGCGTTCGGTGCGGACGTTTCCAGCGCGACATTGGGCGTCCGGATGACTTCCAGTGCTTCGCGCAGGAACTTCACATTGAACGCGATCAGCAATCCGCCGCCATCCACTGTCGCTTCGACGATGGTCTCGCTCTTGCCTGTCTCTTCTGAAGTGGCGGAAATTTCAACTTCACTGGGCTGCATCTCACCCTGTGCAGTTTTGATATTGAAGCGCGCCACGTTCGAGCCTTCCCGCGCGAAGATCTCAGCCTGCTTGCAGGCTTTCAACAAAGACGAAGTTGAGACCAGCGTACGCGACTTATACGAGCGCGGGATGATCTGTTGGTAATCGGGGAAGGTGCCGTCAATCAACTGCGAGACCACTTCCACATCCTTCACGCGGAACACCACCTGACCGCGTCCTTTTGGCAGGACCATGTAGATCGGTTCTTCGCCATCGATCGCGACGCGTGCCGCCTCCTTCAAAGCCTGGGCCGGGATAATAGCGGAAACGGGAGCAGGCGAAGACGTTGAAAGAACCGCTTTTCGTACTGAGAGTCTGAATCCATCCGCCGCGGCCATCGTCAGCTTATCTTTATCCACGTGCACGAGCACACCCATCAACACAGGCCGCGCCTCATCCGCAGAAGCCGCAAAAGCCACCTGATGGACCATCTCACGGAAATCTCCCACATTGATCTGCACCGCGCCCTCGAAATCGGGCACGGGCAAAGGCGGGAACTCCTGCGCGTCGATGCACTTGATGTCATTCGTCGAAGTTCCGCCGCGCACGTTCAGCGTTTGCGTTGACATATCCAGTTTCAACAGCACCTGATCGCCCGGCAATGTGCTCACCAGATCAGAAAAGGTGCGGGCAGGCACGGTCGTTGAACCCTCTTCTTCGATGCGTGCGGCGATCCAACAGGTAATGCCCATTTCAAGATTTGTAGCTGAAAGGCGCAAACGCCCCTCATCAGAAGCGATCAAAATGTTGGCCAGCACAGGCAGCGTACTGCGCGGCGAAACCGCCTTTGAAACAATACCAAGACCACGAGCGAGATTCTCTTGCAGGACTGTTACTTTCATGACACATCTCCTCGATCACACAAATGATTGCATTCCCATTTTACATCATTAAATTAAAATCCCACAACCAGCGATATGCCCAGCGACACAAGCATGAGCAGCAGCATCAACCCAAACAACGCGGCAAAGACATACACAACAACCATCCACGGTGAACGGCCCGTTTTTTGCATGCGGATTTCCTGACCCTCTGCCATTTGCTGCACGGATCGTGCTGCCTGCGCCGCGTCATCTGTCCATACGAGGCCTTCCGCTTCATCCTGGACGATGATCCTGCTTCCGCCAAACAAACGGATCCATTCTGGCGCGTCGACCGCCAAACTTCCAGTCAGAACAAGAGCATTGAAGTTCCCCTGCGGTTTCTCAGACGCAGTAGTCACCGTCACTGGCGCTTTTGGCGCGAACTTCATCAACGCGGCCTTGACGGACTGTGCCAATCCATCGCCTGAGTCCACAACCAGCACATTGAAAGTACTTTGCTTTTCAGCCAATGCATCCGCTGTAGAGGCTCCATCTGCGCGCAGGACGTTCAAGTGATAGACAAGCACCACACCGAACAGGAAGAGCAATTGTGTGAGATTCAGTATATCGTTCACAAAACTGCTTCCTGCATCGCCCGTCAAAACGACCCGAATCAGTTGATAAACCAACCCAACCGCAGTTGCCATGCCGCCGATGACGGAAGCAAACAGCGCGAGATATAGATACGTCTTGCGAAGCACGGAGCGGCGCGCGTGGTCGCCCATCCCTCCCGGAGCCAGCGCTTCAGCCTGCATGGGCCGCCACATGACCAACCAGAGCGGCAACCCGACAATCAAAGAGGAAATGGACGTGGCAAGGCTGCCGCGCATGGAATCGCTCATCAAAGTACCAGAGCCTGCCAGCATGTCAATGATGAAATTAAACAGCGTAGCAACGCCCACAAATGCGACAACCAACCCAATAAACGCAAGAATGTAATTATAGAGTCGCTTCATGCTCGCCTGGCGGACCTCATCGCCCACGGCTTCAATGTGGCGGTTGAGCCAGTATCCATAATAGGCCCACACTGCGCTCAACGGTATGCCAATGGAGATTGGTCCGCCGATTTGCTGGATGAAATACTGGAAGGTCCAGTCTGCGCCGAGCAGCCACGTAATGACGATGTT
>DATDRD010000006.1:0-2174 GCA_035291925.1 Anaerolineales bacterium | reverse complement strand
AAGCCATGATCCCGCTGAAATCAGGGGTAACCCCGGTTACTAGGGAATTGCCGTATACGCCGAGCACGATCAGAAGCGCGCGTTGACCAATGGCAAAGCCTGGAACTGTACCGATCCCTGTAACGTTCGGATCTACATCCTCAATCCGGTTGTGATAGTTCTTCTGCATCTCGGGCAAAGTTGTCCAGCGCTGACCTTTATGCCCAATGTATTGTCTTTCGTCCTCGCAGATGATGCAATGCTCAGGAGACGATTCTGTTTCAGTGTATTGAACGCCACAGGTTGCGCAAATGTAGTTTGGCATTTTCTTTCTCCTCATTCATAAATTTCGTTCGACTACGCCGAGATTTTCCATAGCCATATTGAGCGTATTCTCTGCATGGTGTTTCTTTTGATTCTTCACGTAATCCACAATCGTGGACAATGATTTCTCGGAAAAGCTCAAAACCCCATATTCTGCCTGCCATGCGAATGCGCCATCTGCAAAATTATCATTAATATGATGCGAACTCGCGCCTTTCAATTGACCGATCGTTGTTGCAACTGATAATTTCGGCGGGATGGAAATGGCAACATGGACATGCTCTGACATTCCATTGATCGCGTGCGGGATACACTCAAGCGCGGTCGCTTTTCCCCAAATATAACCGAGCAAATCAGCCTCCCATGCGGACTCGATCAATGGCAATCGATTCTTTGTTCCCCACACGACATGATAGAAGAGTCTCCAATAAGGCATGATGATCTCCTGATTCTGGTTTCGAGTATTTTACCCGCTTGCAAATGATATTGCATTGGCTATCTCACTCGCACGGGCATGAATGCCACGTGCTCAAAGCAAAAGCCCCGCTGGGGCTGGGACTCACGAGGGCGGTTTACCGTCCTTTAGCCCTGAGCCCGCTGGATTTATCCACGGGCGGACATAACCCACAACCAGCCAGAATCAAACTCCTCGTCAGCATTATTGGGTGATGGGACACGCAGATTAAAACAAAAACATCCGAAGTAGTCCGCTTCGGGTGTTTTCAAATTCGTTCCTACTTCGCCAAATATTCTTGTGCAGCTTCCAAAAACTCGCGCGCCTGATTGATCATATGTATAGCGACCTCTGTTTCAATATCCGTCTCAACCCCATAGTCGCCAGCAAGCCGCTTATCGAACGCGTCTATCAACCAACGATGGAATTTGGTATCCATTTCATTCGTCTTTGCAAAATTCTCTCCGAACGCCGAATGGACTCCACTATGTTTGGTAAACCTTAATCCTTTTTCGTTTAATAGCGCTTCAGCGATATAGAACATTGCGTAATATGCCCGCCCAGCGGCAATGTCTGACTTTCCCGCATCCACCAACAATTCTGCAGCTTCAATGGTATCTATCGCTTTGTCAAGTAATTTTCGGGAATAGTCTTTCATGCAGGGACTCCGTCCACGCGAATGTTGCGAAGCAAAGGAGTATCGCTATTTTTCCATTGCGTTTCCTTCATAACCACACGACTAATGCTGATGCCATATTCCAACGATAAACTGCTGGCCAATTCTCCCGTTCGATCTATTTCCTTGCCGTAACTCTCGTAGTTATTAAGCACAATCATCACGTCAATATCCGAATCAGACCGCGCCTCTCCGCGCGCATACGACCCGTACAAGTACAGTCCTTTCAGCCTGTCCCCATAAATGCGGACAAGCCCCTCCTTCAACTCTTTCATCAGTTTCCTGATACGCACAGGCACTTTGGATTTCATACCTTATTTTACACCACCGCACAAAACCTGACATGTCTCACCCGCGTCACTTTTAACCGTAACGATGGCGAACGCAAAGATGGCATCCTCAATGCTGATCGGATAGCCTGTGATGGTCGGCCGCCTCCAGTAATCTTTCAGGAACCAGAATTCCGATAAGGGTCCCAGCGGCAGGGTGATGAGACTGAAGATGAGCATTCGGCGAATCAGGTCAGGACGAAGGATATAAAAGACGGCCCAGAGGAGGAGGAAGGTCAGGCTGTAACCGAGATAAGAGTAATTGATGTCCATGCCGGATGTTCTAGCGATGGTAACTCAACAATCTTGAAACCGATCACTGAATAATATCTCAAGAAATTACAAGGTTCTTTGAAAGGTGAGGGAGGACTAAAGGTATCGATTGGGGAACGCCGAAAAGAGAATTAGCAGA
>DATDRD010000005.1:0-4037 GCA_035291925.1 Anaerolineales bacterium | reverse complement strand
CAATAATGGCTTCCAAAGAGCCGCAACCCGTTCACGCCGTTGTAGGCTGCTGCGGGCAATGGCACGGCAGCGAGGAAGACTACATCACCGACAATGGTCGGGCGCATCTCACAGGCGACATTGTGAGTGACACCGATAACTCCAGACAATTCGAAAGGAGAAAGAAACTATGATTGTCGTACGCTTCAAAGTGAAGTGCCTGCCTGAGAAAACCGACCAGGCCTTGGCTGCATTCAGGGAAATCGTTGCCGCGAGCCGACCACTCGATGGTGCGATCCACTTCGACATGGGCCGGGACATTACTGACCCAGACTCTTTCATCGCCATCGAGGTCTTTGCGGATCGGGCGGCGCTCGACCGCCAGGAGTCGTTGCCCGTGGTCCAGAAGACGATGGGCCTCTTTCAGGAGATTCTCGCCGGCGAACCCGAGGAGACTATCTTCCACGTCTCCTCCTCCGAGCCCTAGGGGACTTGAGGACGCGCCAAGCCGACCGCGCCAAGACCCCGGAATGGGGGAACTCCTGTTCAGCCGGATCGTTCCGGTAGAGTGCGCGGCGGCTGAAGCGCAGGCCGTTAGCCAGCAGTGGTTTTAGCTTTGCCCACCCTTGTGCCCCCACAGTACAGGGACTTTCGCGGACTGGCAAATAGCCTCTTCGCAATGCTTTTGATCTTGCACAGCCGAAGATATTCTTCATAATTGCCTCTGTATAAAAAAGGGTGAGTATAATAGCGCAATCATCCATACCCACATGAGCTGCGAACTATTCCACCCATCAACATCGATATCCAAAAAGTTTAGCAGGCAATCCTGGGCTAAAGTTCTGGAATTAGCCATGCACTATGGCTGGCGAACGATGGGGAAATACCCGCCGTCATACCATGAATTTCACCAGGCTCCCTGTGCCGCCCCTCCGGGGGTCACGGATCATCCTGCTGCGTGCGCACCTGAAGGGGGAAGGTGGGGTGGGAACAATAAGGGGTAAAATACAAGCATGAATGGAAAACTCCCAGCGTGTCTCAGGAAACGAATGAGGTCTTATGAGTAGAAAAACAAAGTTGTTCCTGGCTTTTTCTGCTTTACTTTTAACAACAATGTGCAAGTGGTATGATGGGGGTGGGCGTGTTACTTCCACGAATGGATTGAGCTGCCAGAATTACACTCATGGATTTTTTGAGGGGAGTGCAGAGTGCTCTTATATTTGCCCGGATCGAACACCAAGGCAGCCTGATCTGCCTGGTAAATTTACCACCTCCTCACCACTCTATTCCGCCTCAAAGGAAGACCTGGACTTGCAGTTTTGCGGCATGGCTTCCGGACCTGCTCCAACGGAAACGCCTGCGAGCGCAGTGAGCGCAGCGAGTACCGCGACCCTGCCTGCATCTCCCACTGCACAAGCTTCCCCTACCGTAGCAATATCGCCGACCCCGCCTCCGCCCCTGCTGACAGGCCAGGTGACGAGCTGCGATAAATCCATGAATTTGATCAGTTTCAGAATGGTCCAACCTGCTCCGGATTTAACAGGGAAAGCTCTGACGGTTCTCATCGCTGACCAGGCGGGCGCCTGTGCCGTGAATCCGGTTAATCCTTCCTTGCTGACTTGCACGGCCGTGGCCCCTCTCGCCTTTCCCATGAGGGTGGTTGTGGAATTGGACGGTGCGGTGGTGAATGATTTCACCTGGGATGGGTTAGGGTGTCCCACAAACGGTTGACGGCGGCGGAAGCATAATGTATCCCCGAAGGGGGATGGCGGAGGGAGCGAAAAGGGGTGCTTTTTGGTGGGGTGGGGTGTTGGTCTGAGGCGCGGGTATAATAAGGCCGTATTTGAAACGATAAGCAAATGACCAGGGTCGTTCTCATAAACATAAATAGTGAGGCCTTATGCGTAGAAAAATAAAGCTGTTCTTGGCGTTTTCTGCTTTACTTTTAACGACAATGTGCAAGTTGTATGATGAGACGCCTGTTACTTCCACGAATGGATTGAGCTGCCAGAATTATACAGATCATAGATTTTTTGAGTGGGGCAGCGAAAAGTATCACTATTATCTTCGTGAGGAGCGTGCAGAGTGCACCTATGTGTGCCCGGATGGAACAGTAAAGCAATCCAACATCTCCGGGAAATTTTCCGCCTCCTCACCACTGTCTTCCGCTTCAAAGGCGGATCTGGACTTGCAGTTTTGTGACATAGCTCCCGAACCTGCTCCAACGAAACCGCCTGCGAGTACGTCTCCGACCCCGACTGCATCTCCAACTGCACAGGCTTCCGCTACCGCAACGATATCCCCGACGCCTCAGCCGCCCCTGCTTTCAGGCGGAGTGACGATGTGCGATACCGGTCTGAATTTGATCAGTTTCAGAATTGTCGAACCTGCTCCGGATTTAGCAGGGAAAACCATCACCGTTCAAATCGCCGATCGGGAGAGTACCTGTGCCGTTAATCCGACGAATCCGTCCCTGCTGACCTGTACGATCCCAGCCTCTGTGACCTTTCCCGCCAGGGTGGTTGTACGTTTGGATGGTGCAGTGGTGAACGATTTCACCTATGATGGATTAGGGTGTGCCGAAATAACTACACCGATGCCAACGACAACCCCGTGACCGGACCTGGTCCTATTAACGCCTTGGAGGCAATCGCTAATGCAAAACTGGCTGGCAATTTGCCGGCCGGTTTTGATTTGCTTCTGTTTATTCCCCGATATTGATCTAACATGCTCCCTGCGCCTTCCTCGCGTAGCATACCCGAAGGGTGCGAAGGGAACGGCGCAGGCATTATCGGCAGGTATGACATTTTCATCCCTCACATCTCAAACCATCTTTCCTTTGTAACCGTCTCAATCTGAGGATGGGAGCATTTGTTCCCTGAACCAGGCGGTTGGCATGCAATCGCCGCCGGGGCCTGTCGTGAGCGAAGTCGAAGGAACGGCGACGGGAAAGCTTCTGCCGCGAACAAAACCTGGTCCTGTTGCGTTAAATTATCTGAAACCGACAACTCCCTGAATTGCCAGCCGGGAGGATACTGAATGGAAAACCGATATGCTGAGGATGGCAGTTCTTATCCGCAGTGACAAATTGCAGGTGACAGGCAACTGGAAATGCACTATGATTGGAACACCTATTCAGGGAGGTACCATGAAACGACTTCTCCCCATTGCTCCCGTTTTTTTATTCATCTTTCTCAACGCGTGTGCCACTGACGCTTCGGCGATAGCTCCACCTGTCGGAACCGCGGTCGGGCAGACACAAACCGCCACAATGTGGACGCCGACAAGCACTCCTATCCCCGACCCCAATGAGCCCAAGATCGTGGAGTGGTTGAATGAGGGGCTATCAGCGGCAGATTCGCTCGAAAAGTCTCTTGACGCCAATTATCAGGCTCGAGATGTATTTTTTCCTGGTTCCCCGGCCAGCGCTCCCACGGTGTTTCGTGTGGACGTCCGTTGTGACTGCGCCTTCAGTACGCAATGCTGTGTTCCCGAGCGGATGTTTGTAGTGACCATGCTGGCAATGAAAAACCGTGCCGACAAGGTGGTGGAACAGGTACCCGCCAGTGTCGGTGAGGTGAAAGTGGTATGCTTTCAGCATGAGATGCAAATTGCTGTGCTGGCTGCATCATGGTCCGATGTAAAAGGCTATCTTCTGGACCAGATCAACGGCTTCCAGCTTGGGTCGCGGGTGTATCGAAGCGCCGTACCCTGAGCGAAAGCGCAGACGTGGAAGAGAGAAATATTACATAATTTTCAGCCGACGTTTTCACGAACCGTCCCCCGATACGCTGCATGAGAACGCCCACACCGATTCCCACCAGCAAACCGGTGGCAATGCCTGCGGCAAGTTTTATCAGATCATTGCTGATGTGCTGAGTCGCGATCTGTGCGGGGGGAGGGCGGGTAACTGCCTTCCCTACTGCGACGGCCGCTTTCGCTGTAAGCAGTTTGTTACATGGTGAAAGGTTCATTATGCAAAACTGGCAAAAACATCTGAACGGCGATCCGTTTCCCTGGCTGCTCGAACCAGAAAATCCATCCGTTCGCTACTGGAC
>DATDRD010000004.1:0-19626 GCA_035291925.1 Anaerolineales bacterium | reverse complement strand
AGTCTGGAGGCTTTTTATACGCCTGTGTTGGCTGAAGACCTGGATAGCTTCGCCCTACGCCCCGATTATGCAAGCGGTTTCTTCGCCATGCTGGAGACGCTGCGCAAAACAAAGGGAGAATGGGCAAAAGGACAGGTAACGGGACCCATTTCCTTTGGGTTGACGGTGACTGATCAGGATCTGCGTGCCAGCCTTTATGACGAAATGCTGGTGGATGTCATCGTCAAGAACATAACCATGAGTGCGCGCTGGCAGATACGACAGTTAAAATCCGTGCGGCAAAACGTCGTTCTCTTTTTGGATGAGCCATACATGGCAGCATTCGGGTCGGCGTTTATCAGCCTGGGCCGTGAGCAGGTGATCGCATATCTTGATGAAGCATTCGATGCCATCCATTCCGAGGGAGGCATAGCTGGAGTCCATTGCTGTGCCAACACCGATTGGAGTGTATTGCTTGGGACGACAGTCGATATCCTGAATCTTGACGCGTATGGTTTCGTTGAGAATCTCGCGCTTTATCCGGCTGAATTAAGGGAATATCTTGACCGCGGTGGCAGCATCTGCTGGGGCATCGTGCCAAACAACGAGCAGATTTTTAACGAGACCCCACTCGGGCTGGCTGACCGCTTACGAAACGGGATCAAGCTGATTTCCGAGAAGGCTGCAGCGCGCGGGGTATCGATCAAGACTGACGAGTTTACCCATCGCAGTCTAATTGCGCCAGCCTGCGGATTGGGATCCACATCCATTGAAGTGTCAGACCGGGTATTTGAAATGCTTGCAGAAACAGGAAATATTTTGAAGACCGGGTAATGTTATTTATTTCAGAATTTGACGCATCATCTCTTCAACAGCCTGATAGACTGGCGACTCATCCCCCAACTCCACCAGCGGACGGCCGGAAAATTCAAATGCGGCCAGATCATCATCGGCAGGAATGGTGCCGAGTGGAGGCAAATTCATCTTCTCTGTGAAAGCTGTAAGTTCAACAGGCATCTCACCGCGCAGGCGATTGATGATGAGATAGGACTTCTCGATGTTGATATCAAGTTCCTTGCGCATGTCAGCAATGCGTTGAGCCGCGACCAGACCGCGTTGGGTCGGGTCGCTGACGATGAACAAGTGCTGGACGTCTCGCGTCGTTCTCCGGGACAGATGCTCCATGCCTGCTTCATTATCGATCACGACATAGGCATAATGCCTGCTCATTCCATCGATCACTTCCCGCAAGTTATGATTGACCGCGCAGTAGCATCCCTGCCCCTCGCCGCGTCCCATGGCGATCAGATCGAAGCGTGAACCCTCAGCCAGCGATGAACGGACATGATAATCAAGATAATCGCGCTTGCTGACACCGCCCGGCATGGTGCCCATCGCCGCGCCGCCATTGGATAACGATGACTTTACCTGCTCCAGCATCCCTTCGCGAATATCAGCGATCGTCCATTCCAGGTCGAGGCCGAGAACCATGTTCAGGTTGGAGGATGGATCAGCATCGATTGCGAGAATACTGCCCGTTTGATTCTGGGCAAGGTATTTGATGATCATTCCAGCGACGGTGGTCTTGCCGACGCCGCCTTTGCCGGCCAGTGCGATTGTGGTTGTCATTCCATTACCTCATCGTTTGTCAACTCATTGAGCGTTCCACTGATCTGCTGAGTCGCGACCTTCAAACTTTCAACATGGTCATAAACTGGAATGCCAAGTCTATCCGCCTCCTGCACTTTCATATCAGCGGGCAGGTATCCAAGCACAGGCAGATCAGGCGTTTCGGCTTCCAGAAATTCGACTTCTTCGTGACTCCGAACTTTATTCCCCACCAGATACAACCTCATCAAGCCTATATCATTTGCCAGCTTCTTGATCTGTGCGGCTGTAGCGAGACTTCTGCGCGTTGGCTCGACAACGACCAGCATCGCATCTACGAAGTCCACCGTGGCGCGGCCGAGATGTTCAACGCCTGCATACATATCGAGCAACAAAATATCGTCTTTGCGGAACAGCAGATGAGTGAACAAAGTCTTGAGCATCGCAGACTCAGGACAGATACAACCGGAACCTCCCAACACTACACTGCCCATTTCTAACAAACGCACGCCGCGATGGAGGACACTGAATCGTTCGGGAATATCGTCCACGCGCGGGTTGAGCGTGAAGAAGCCGCCTACAGTCCCGGGCTTCGCGCCTGTGCGTTCCTCGATGAGCGCATCCATTTCGGCAATGGGATGCAACTGCGCGCGCAGCTCAGGTGGGAATCCCAATGCACCCGCGAGGCATGGACTTGGGTCTGCGTCCACCGCCAACACCTGATGACCCACGTCTGCGTAAGTTTGCGCGAGCAGGGCTGTGAGTGTGGTCTTGCCAACGCCGCCTTTACCTGTGATTGCGATTTTCATAGATGTATCCTGTTACAAGTATTCTACATTCCACTCGCTGCACAGAATAGTGACAGAATTCCTCTTTTTAGCCGGATTAAGAACTGATGTCATGAATATCCCGCAGGCCCGTCTCAACTATTTCGGGTGTTTTAGCGAACGGCGACCAATTTGTGTGCCAGCATGCCTCCCAGAACCGCGCAGGCGTCAATCGGCAGGTAATGGCGAGCGGACTCATCGAACAGGATTTTACAGGACGAGGGAAAATCTTCATCGCCAAGCCAGTAGGTGACCATTAATGGAACGCGCGGCAAGGCTTGAAAGACGAAGGAGGCATCGCCGATCATAACTTCATTGCCTCCCGCCAAATTACAGGCCTCCTTAAAGGTATCCAAATTCAATCCAAAATTTTTCGCAATTTCATCACCGCTGTAGCCCTGAAACGCAGTGTTATACATGCGGCCGTCAGGCAGTTCTGCAAATGAGACCCATTTGCCGGTCAACGGCGTGTCATCCGCTGTGATCAGATAATACAACAAAAGAGCTTGTTGCAAAGCAGGGAGAAGGTTATCTTGATAGTCCCAGCCCGCCAGTTCGGGCCACGAGAGAATGCAGGCATTTCCCCATAAGGGAATACGCAATTCGCCACGGCCAGGACCAAGCTCCAGATAAGAAGCGCCGCTGCGCGCGGCAATCAGGCCTGGGTGCTGGAACCGAAGCGAACCGCGCAACTCCTGTGCGCGATCCGCCAAATGTGTGGAGGCCGTCTCTGAACGAGAGGGTCTCCAATTCCTTCCAAAGTCAGACATCATCCACGCTCGTAACGATTATATCTTTCTGGCCTCAGAAATCATCAAATTGACCTGTGTTAGGTACATTTATCCAATTATATAATGACGTTCTGCACAACTTCATAGACGTTCAAAATGCTAGAATATCCATGAGGAAGAGTCTGTATCTTTAGATGTATCTTCGTTCAGAGTCATCATCCATCTTTTTATAGGAGGTGTCTTCATGGAGATCAAAACGTTCGAAACGCCCGCGCTTTACGGAGACCATCACGTTTCCGAGGTGAGGCGAATATTGCTGGAGTTGACGGGGGTCAGCGAAGTATATGCAAGTAGCGCCTTTCAGATTATCGAGGTTCAATACGACCCAGCGAAAATTAAAGTTGAACAAATCACGGCGTGTCTTGAAGAGGCTGGCTATCTCGGCGAGGTGCCGATGCTGATCGAGACTGGCATTGCGGTCGAGAAGAAAGAAGGGGATAACTTCTTCCGACATACCGCCGTATACGAAACCGTCAAAGGGACGGTTTCCTTTGCCCAGCGTGTGGACTACAACGGACGTCCGCTCTGGCCGTGCCCGGGCTTTGGCGCCGTTAAAATGACTGACGAGTAACTGGAGGTGAATCATGCCAAAGAAACGTGAAATCAAAGATTATTCGACTGACCCTGCCGCGCAGCAGATGCTTATTCGCGCGCAGGAGTTGGGTATCGGAACCGCTTTTACCCGCGCCGATAATATGGTGGCGTGCAACATTGGCGCCGCAGGGATGTGCTGTAAGCAATGCGGAATGGGTCCCTGCCGTTTGACGAAGAACGGTGAAGTCGGCGTCTGCGGAGCGACACTGGATACCATTCAGGCGCGCAACCTGACGCGTGCCATTGCGGCAGGCGGTGCGGCGCACTCGGATCATGGCCGCGATATGGCTTTCTTATTGAAGGCAACCGCGCAAGGCGAAGCTCAGGGTTACAGCATTCGTGATGTGGCAAAACTGCGAATGGTGGCTGGCTATTATGACATCAAGATCGAGGGACGCGCTCCCGAAGAAATCGCGAATGATTTAGCCGATCTATATATCGCGCAGTTCGGTCAGCAACGCGGCGAGATTGTCCCTGCCCGGCGCGCGCCGAAGAAGAGACAGCAAATCTGGCGCGAACAAAACGTCTGGCCGCGCGGCGTGGATCGCGAAGTGGTCGAGGCGTTGCATCGCACCCACATCGGCGATGACCAGGATCCCGCGCACATATTGAACCACGCCATACGAACCGCACTAGCCGACGGCTGGGGCGGCTCGATGATCGCCACCGATATTTCGGATATTCTCTTTGGCACACCCGCACCGATTCTGGGACAAGCCAATCTCGGCGTCATCAAAGAAGACATGGTCAACGTGGTAGTGCATGGGCATGAGCCAAGTATGAGCGAAATGCTCGTGGCCGCGTCGCAAGACCCTGAGATCATCGAGTATGCCAAAGCGGCTGGCGCGAATGGAATTCAACTTTCTGGTATATGCTGTACCGCAAATGAAATCTTAATGAGACAAGGCATTCCTGCGGCGGGCAACTTCTTACATCAAGAACTCGCCATTTTGACGGGCGCGGTCGAAGCAATGGTCGTGGATGTGCAGTGCATCATGCAGGCGCTGGTCGGTTTGGCGCAAAATTTCCATACGGCGATCATCACAACTTCGCCAAAGGTCAAAATCAAAGGTGCGACCCATATCGAATTTGATGAACACAAGGCATTGACCATCGCAAAACAAATCTTGAAAGTTGCGATAGACAATTTCAAGAATCGCGACAACAACAAGACGCGCATTCCGCAAATCAAAGAAGATTTAATTCCTGGCTTCTCGCATGAGTACATCAACTATATGTTGGGAGGCTCGTACCGCGCCTCCTTCCGTCCACTGAATGACGCCATTATGACAGGACGCATTCGCGGCGTGGCGGCTATTGTTGGATGTAACAACCCGCGCTCGTCGCAAGACTATTTGCATAATGTCGTCGTGAAGGAATTGCTCAAACAGGATGTGCTCGTTGTGCAAACTGGATGCGGCGCGATCTCGTCAGCCAAGTTGGGGCTCATGTTGGGCGAAGCAGGCTTGAGCGAGGTCGGAAACGGTCTGCGCGAAATCTGCGAAACAGTCGGAATTCCTCCCGTCCTCCACATGGGTTCGTGCGTGGACAATACCCGCATCCTGACGGTGCTGACTCAGATGGTTGAAGACGGTGGACTCGGCGATGACATTGACCAGGTGCCAGCAGTCGGACTTGCGCCTGAATGGATGAGCGAAAAAGCGCTTGCCATCGCAGCCTACGTGGTTGCTTCGGGCGGATACGTCATCTTCGGCGGCGCGTCGCCTGTGAGCGGTATGCCAGATCGAGTCAATGATAGCGACGAGGTGCTTCATTACATCAGCGAAGGTTGGGAAGAACTCTATGGCGGCAAGCTGGAGTTCATCCCCAATCCCGCGGAGATGATCCGCAAGACGCTGGAGCATATTGATAAGAAGCGCGCCGCGCTTGGTTTGCCTGAGTACGACCCGAATAAGTTTGGAAAATCAGGCGATGCAAAGATGAATGTACTCGAAGCCTTGCCTCTGGAACAACGTCGGGAAGCCATCTATGGGGTAGCCGCGGACTAAATTTTCAAATGTCATTGCGAGGGCGTTCTTTGCCCGAAGCAATCTCCCGCTAAACGGGATGCTCCCAAGTGAGAGGAGATTGCTTCCCGAAGGTCGCAATGACATTAGAAATGGAGACACCTATGTCAAAATATATAGCCACTCGTGCAATTCGCGGTGCAAATGCACTCGTAACCGAAGCGGATGTCATGCTCAACAAAGCATTGGCTGAAAAAGGCGCAGACACGCCCGTATCATTCCCGAACACAGCCTACTACCTCCCCACTATCCTCGGCATGACAGGCAAGTCCATCGAAAAAATTGGCGACCTAAAGTCGGTCATGGAATATACCCGCGGACTGCTTCATCCCGTCCCTGCGGGCAGGCATTGGACTCCCTATCTGGGCGAGACATTGGATTCAGGAATGGCGACTCTGCTCGCGGCTGAAACGATCGAGGCCATCCGCTTCATCTATGGACTTCAACCTGAACCCATGCCTGGATTCAAACTCGCGGGAGGCACTTCGTTCACAAGCCCTGATGCAAACGGAAAAGAAGGAGCCAACGGTCACGACGGCCATCTGAATGGTCCGATTGACGATATCCAACTACGCTCATGGGGCATCCAGTTGGTTGACGGTCGTATGCCTGGCTTTGCCGCGATCGTTGGCTGTGCCAAGTCGAATGAAGTCGCGGTCAAGATTGTGCGTGAACTCCAACGCCGGAACATTTTGACTTTCCTTTCCGGCAATGTCAACGGACGAAGCATCATTCACCAACTTCAGGAAGAAGGTGTTGAGTTAGGCTACGATACCTACACGGTTCCTTTTGGAACGGATACGATTTCCGCAATTTACGCATTAGGCTTTGCCACCCGTTCGGCGTTGACCTTCGGCGGCATGAAACCCGGTATGTCGCGCGAGATTTTGCTTTACAACAAAGAGCGCGTCTTTGCCTTCGTGCTCGCGCTCGGTGAAGTAGATGACTTGAAATACGCCGCAGCAGCAGGCGCGATCAACTTTGGTTTCCCTGTCATTGCAGATACCGTCATTCCCGAGATTTTGCCTACAGGCGTGACGACTTATGAGCACGTCGTCTCCATGCCATTCGATACGATTGATGGAAAAGACGACTTGGAAAAAGCGGAACGATTAGTTCAAAAGTGTATCGAGGTGCGCGGGGTCAAGGTCAAGGTTTCGAATGTGGATGTGCCGGTTCCGTATGGCTCAGCCTTCGAGGGCGAAGTCGTACGCAAAGCAGATTTGCGTGTTGAATTTGGCGGCAAGTATTCTCGCGCGTTTGAGTTCCTGCACATGGCAAAACTCGATGAGGTCACCGATGGCAAGATTGAAGTCATTGGGCATGATTTTTCGCAAATCCCCGCGCAGGGTTCGATGGACATGGGCATCATCATCAAAGTTGCGGGGCGCCAGATGCAACAGGATTTTGAGCCTGTGCTCGAGCGGCAAATCCACTACTTCGTGAACGGCGCGAGCGGAATCCAGCATGTGGGTCAACGCGATATAGCGTGGATCCGCATCTCGAATGCCGCGGCAGACAAAGGGTTCAGCCTCGAATCGTTTGGCAAAATCCTGCACGCCCGTTTCCACGAAGACTTTGGCGCGATTGTGGATAAAGTCCAGGTCACTATTGTCACCGAACCCGCGCTTCATGCTGAATGGCTGGAGAAAGCACGCATTGCGTACGACTTCCGCAACAAGCGCCTCGCTGATCTCACCGACAACAGAGTGGACGAGTTCTACTCCTGCACTCTGTGTCAATCATTCGCACCGAACCACGTCTGCGTGGTCTCGCCTGAACGGCTCGGTCTGTGCGGCGCGTACAACTGGCTGGACTGCAAGGCGTCGTTCAGCATCAATCCCACGGGTCCCAACCAACCCATCAAACTCGGCAAACAACTTGACGACAGAAAAGGCTACTGGCAAGGCACGAATGATTACGCCGCAATCGGCTCGCATGGCGTGGTACAGGAAGTCTCGATGTATTCCATCATGGAAAACCCGATGACGGCTTGCGGATGTTTCGAGTGCATTGTCATGCTCATTCCTGAAGCCAACGGCGTGATGGTACTCAGCCGCGAAGACACCTCCATGACTCCCGCCGGAATGACCTTTTCCACGCTGGCAGGCATCGCGGGCGGCGGACTGCAAACCCCGGGTGTGATGGGCGTCGGCAAGTTCTATCTCATCAGCCCAAAATTCATCTCAGCCGACGGCGGATTCAAGCGCGTGGTATGGATGTCGTCCGTGTTGAAGCAGACCATGTCCGATGAGTTCAAAGCAGTCTGTGAGCGCGAAGGTGACCCTGATTTGCTCGACAAGATCGCCGATGAAAGGAATGTAACGACCGTTGAAGATTTGCTTGCCTGGCTGGAGGCGCACAATCATCCCGCCATGGCGATGGAGCCGATGTTTTAGTAATGGTTGAAAGTTGCAGGTTGAAGGTTGCGTAATATTCACAGCGTTATTCTTTGACCTGCAACTGGAGATGGCAATGTCCAACATTGATAATCCAAAAGAGTCTGAACCACAACAGGCAAAAAAATCCAGACCGAGCCAATCAAGGAAAAAATTGTCTGTTAGTAATTGGTTATCAATAGCAAATCTATTCCTGACAGTTATTACTGGTATCGTTATAGCGCTGTATCTACACGCGAGCGACCAGAATTTCCAACTTCAACTCAAACAAAGAGATGAAGAGATACAGAAGCAATTGATTGATTTACAAAACCAATCAAAACTCGCACTAATCCAAGTTAATACAGAAAAGGAATTCGCACTAAGGGGATTCGGCGACGTTAGAATTTCAGTCAGGAACAATGGTCCCGCCGTAGCAAAAGGTATGAGACTTTTTATTTGCTTCGATCAAATAAGATATGTTTGGGCGCCAGCCATAAATGACATCGATCAACTGTCAATTCGTTTGATGGAAGCTTCTTATCAATACGGGCAACAGAGCATAAAGTCGGATTGTGGATTCAAACGCGCTGGCATCAATAACGATGCCAAATTATTCACAATCGATAGCCTGTCCCCCAACCAGACCATCACAATCGTTGCCGGGATTCCCGTACAGTTGATAAATATGCAGGATAACCCTGAGATACGTAAAGTGCAAAGAGAGACTTATATCAAAATCCCAAGAGCATTGATACCCCAAAACCCTCCTCTGTTCATCGAGGATTATGTTGAAACACATGTGACAAAATATCTGGATGAGATTTTTACAATAGGAAGTATCACTCTCACCGACGTGTCATGCGAGAATTGCAGTGTACAACGCGATCTTAACTCACAGAACATCAGAACTATTATCAGATGGGATTGGCTTGACAGCCAAATAATTGCAGAAAACGAGAATTATACAGAAGCAACTTTTCTTTTCTCTGGAGTGTATTGGGTTCCATCTGGATTTGACAGGTTCTCCCTCAGAGGATTTGACAATTCAGCACCTGGCTCGCCTTTGTACTTGATAGTAAACAAAACACTCGGAGATTATGGTCAAGAAGAGTTTGAAATAGAAGAAGTGATCAAGGAAGCATATGACGCCTATCAACCCTGATGATAAGACAGGAATTTGCGCTCGTCCGTGACCTGATGACCGTCTGCGTGCCAACCTGCAAATGGGATGCACCTGCACTAAGTTAGCAAGAAAGGAAAGGCAAAACCAATGATTGGATACAGCATTGTTAGCGTCGTCAGCGGTCTCTTGTTTGGTTTCCTGGACGGCGTGATAAATGCCAATCCTCTAGCGCAGAGACTGTATGAGGTTTATAAACCAATTGCAAAAACATCAATCAATCTTCCAGCAGGCATAGTGATTGATCTTGTATATGGATTTGTCATGGGTGGCGTGTTTTTGCTTCTCTTCAATAGTCTGCCAGGTGAAACGGGAGTTGTCAAAGGGGTCTGCTTTGCCTTATTCGTGTGGTTTTTCCGAGTTGTTATGTACACGGCATCTCAGTGGATCATGTTCAAGGTGCCCGTTGCAACATTACTTTATTTTCTCGTCACTGGATTAGCCGAAATGCTGATCCTCGGCATATTCTATGGGTTGACCTTGAAACCAATAACATAATGAATCAGACTGCAAAACTCGTCCGTGACCTAATGACCGTCGGTGTGCCGACCTGCAAATGGGAAACCCCCATTGCAGACATCGCGCGCTTCCTTTTGGAACATCACGTTGAAGCGATGTGTGTTCTCGATTCGGAAGGTCACGGCATTGGCGTGGTCGGTGAACAGGAACTGATCGCGGCATATGGTAAAGATGACGTTGAATCACTTAAGGCTGAAGACATTATGAGCGAGGGCGTGCCAGAGTTGGGAGCGGATATTCCTTTGACGGTCGCGGCGCAGATGATGAAAGACAAGGGGATTCGTATTGCCTATATGATGCACAACGCCGCAGGGATCATCTATCCTGCGGCTTTTATTTCCTACCGTCACATATTGCGTCACATCGCTGCGAAAGACGAAAAGGACTTGAAGGATCTGGGTCTCGCGGCAGAGCGCAAATCGCCGATTGAGCAGTTCATTGAAAGAAGAGATGAAGCAAGAAGAAAAGCAGGATTAACTTAGTGTCATTGCGAGGAGCGGAGCGACGAAGCAATCTCAACAAACCTGCAAGTCTGAGATTGCCACGCTCCCTCGGTCTCGATACAGGCTCGAAGTGCGCTCGCCCTACTCGACCAGCGGTCGCTCGCAATGACATAATGAAACAAGGAGAATCATTATGCCAATTGACATCCCAAAGGATAAATGGCCTGGAAGCGTACGAACCGTCACCATCGGCGCGACCGCCGCGGAGGGCGGCACACGCACCAGGACGGTCACCATCGGTGGGCAAACCACCATGCCCTATTTGCAATACGAAGCGCCGACACCGCATAAACCTGTCATCGCGATCGAGATCAAGTCGCGCAAACCTGATGACTGGTCTCTACTGCTGGCGGAAGTCTGGGGCGAATCGATGAACGATCCCGCTCGATGGGCAAAGAAAGCTGAGGAAGCGGGGGCAGATCTCATTGTCCTGGCATTGACGCTTGAAGATAAACCCGATGACGCGGTAAGAGCTGTCAAATCCGTACTAGGCGCAACCGGTTTACCGCTCGTCGTCTGGGGGCCCGGGCAGGCTGAGAAAGATAACGAGCTTCTGGTAGCTGTTTCAGAAGCCACCCAGGGCGAACAACTCCTTCTGGGCATTTGCGAGGATAAGAACTACCGCACGATTGTTGCGACCGCGATGGCGAACGGTCATCTCGTGCAGGCGCGCACACCGATGGATGTGAACCTGTCGAAGCAGTTGAATATTCTCGTTAGCGATATGGGGATGCCGAAAGACCGCATCATCATGGACCCGACCACCGGCGCGCTCGGCTATGGAATTGAATATGGTTACTCCGTGATGGAACGCCTGCGACTCGCCGCGCTTCAAGGTGATGCGATGACTCAATCGCCGATGATGGTCACGCCTGGCTTCGAAGCATGGAAGACGAAAGAGGCGAAGGTCGGTGAGGGGGTGCCTGAGTCGTGGGGCGATTGGAAAGCCCGCGCGATAAATTGGGAAACGCTCACCGCGATTACGCTGATTGAATCGGGCGCGGATGTGGTGGTCTTGCGTCACCCAGAGTCTGTTAGGCGTGTTCGCGAGGCAATCGGTGAATTGGTGATGGCATAAATATCTTATGTCATTGCGAAGGTGGTTGAGTAGGCGGCGCTCGTCCACCGTATCGAAACCACCTGAAGCAATCTCAACTAACCTTCAAACATAATGTTGTATGGAAACAGGAGATTGCTTCGCTTCGCTCGCAATGACATATTGAAAAGGAGATAACATGGCACTATCAGGTATTCAAATCTACAAACTCCTCCCTCAGACGAACTGCAAGGAATGCGGCTTCCCGACCTGTCTTGCGTTTGCGATGAAACTCGGCGCGAAGCAGGTTGAACTCGGTTCGTGTCCCTACGTCACCGAAGAGTCGAAGAAACAATTAGCTGAATCTGCCGCGCCGCCGATTAGACTGATTACCCTCAAAGCCAATGGCACGGAAGTCAAGGTCGGCAACGAAGTCTGCATGTTCCGTCATGAGAAAACTTTCTACAACAAGCCTGGTCTTTTCTTGCGCGTCAAAGCCAGCGATCCGGATATCGCAAAGAAAGTCGCAACCGCCGACGTGTATAAAGTCAACTACGTCGGCATGGATTTCACACTCGACGGTTTCGCGATTGAAGCGGATGGAGACGCTTCGACGAGCTCAGCGCAAGCTCTGGTCGCAGCCGTTAAAGCAGTTCGGGAGGTGACGAAACGCCCGCTCATTTTGATCGGAAAAGACGCGGCGCTTCTTGACTCAGCCCTCGGCCTGCTCGCGGGTGAAAGGACTTTGATCTACGCCGCAGATTCATCCAACTTCGAAGTTTTGGCAGATACCGCCAGGAAACATGAAGCCGCGCTTGTTGTGAGTGCTGACTCGCTTGACGCGCTTGCCGACCTCACTCAAAAAGTCCAGGTCAAAGGCGTGGAAGATATGGTGCTTGATCTGGGTGGTAAAAACATGGGTGAATGGTTGACGCGCGCTACACAAGCAAGACGCCTTGCGCTCAAGTCCAATTTCAAGCCGTTGGGATACCCGACTATCTTCTTCGCGGCTCAGAATGGCGCGGAGAAAGAAGCCGTCTATGCCGCGCAAGCCATTTCCAAATATGCAGGTTTTGTCGTGCTTGATACCTTCGCGCCGGAAATGATCTATCCATTGCTTGTTCTGCGTGAGAACATCTACACCGATCCGCAAAAGCCGATCCAGGTACAGCCTGGCCTTTACGAGATCAACTCGCCGAACCCTGAAAGCCCGGTGCTGGTCACGACCAACTTCAGCATCACCTACTTCTCCGTTGCAAATGAAGTCGAGAGCTCCGGCTTGCCTGCATGGCTGGTCGTTACAGACGCGGAAGGCATGTCTGTGCTCACTGCGTGGGCGGCAGGCAAGTTCGATGCAGAGAGGATCGCCAAAGCCATCAAAGGCTTCGACGTAGCCAGTAAAGTCAGCAGGAAGCGGATCGTCTTGCCGGGCCATGTTGCCGTGCTTTCAGGTGAACTCGAAGAAGAACTCTCCGATTGGGAGATCCGCGTTGGCCCGCGCGAGGCAGTGGATTTGCCCGCGTTCATGAAGCAGGCTCTGAATTAACATGTCATTGCGAGCCCCGAAGGGGCAAAGCAATCTCCCATTAAACGAGACACTCCCACTCGACAGGAGATTGCTCACCTGCACTGGCGTGCGGCGCAAGTGTCGTCGCCAAGAACAAGAGCGCTCCTCGCAATGACATACCTCGCAATGACATAGAAAATTATATGCAACACACCGTCACGTTCACGCTCGACGATAAACCGACAACAGTTACGGTTCCCACCAACACGTTGCTGGCTGATGCCGCGCATCTCGCGGGCATTGACATCGGCCAACCTTGTGGCGGCCAGGGACGTTGTGGTCGTTGCGCCGTGCAGGTGACTGAGGGTACTGTTCGCCGCCGAAGCACACTCCGACTTTCAGATTCAGACATTTCGCAGGGATACGCGCTGGCCTGCCAGACCGTGGTCGAAGGCAACGTGGCCATTTATGTTCCACCGCAGGAGAAAATCGAGCGGCGTCTCACTACAGATCGCGTTGTTGCTGAAGTCACTGTCCCTGCGGATTATGAGTACCTTCAAGATCAAATCGTACGTCGCATCCATTTGCAGCTCATCCCGCCCAGCATGGATGATCAGACAGATGACTGGTCGCGGCTTCAGACAGCTTTGCGCTTGCAGCACCGTTATGAAAATGTGACTTGCTCGTTGAGTCTCCTGCAAAGGATGGGCGAGATCCTGCGTGAAGGAGATTGGAACGTCACTGCAGTGATTGATATTGCCAGTGTTATTAGTAGTGGTGAAACAAACCAGGCCGTTCGACTCATTGACCTGCAACCCGGTCTCGTGGATGAATTCTCGCCGCTTTGGGGGACCGCAATCGACATCGGCACAACGACGGTCACTCTATGGCTTGTTGATCTGGTCAGCGGACAGGTTAGGGCACAGGTCGCGGAATATAACGGACAGATCGCCCGAGGCGAAGATGTCATATCACGCATCATTTACGCGAGCAAAAATGGCGGCGGACCAGAACTCCGTCAACGCGTGCTGGATACAATTAACAGCCTGCTCGAGACTGCCTGCAAACGTGTGAAAGCAAAGCCCGGGAATGTGGTCAAAGCGGCAGTTGCCGGTAACAGCACGATGATGCATTTGCTGCTTGGCATCCCTGCCATGAGCATTCGCCTCTCGCCGTTCACTACCGCTGTGAATCATCCACCTGTGATGACGGCACGTGAGGTCGGCCTGAACACACATCTCGAAGCCACCGTGGACTGTCTGCCCGGTGTGGCGAGTTATGTGGGAGCAGACATCACAGCAGGAGTGTTGTCGTCAGGTGTGGATATTGCCGAAGATGTAACGCTTTTCCTCGATGTCGGTACCAATGGCGAGACCGTGCTGGGCAATCGCGATTGGCTGGTCACATGCGCATGCTCGGCAGGACCGGCGTTCGAAGGTGCGGGCGTGGTCAACGGTATGCGCGCCACGCAGGGCGCGATCGAAGAGGTATGGATCAACAGCGATACCTGCGAGCCAACGTATCGCGTCATTGGCGGAGGCAGGCCAAAGGGCATCTGCGGAAGCGGATTGATATCTCTGCTTTCAGAAGCCTTTATAACGGGAGTCCTTGACAAGGCTGGCAATGTCAATTTATCGATCAACAGTTTGAGGGTCCGGGAGGGGGCGCACGGCGGAGAGTATGTCGTTGCCTGGGGCAGGGAATCCGCATCAGGTGAAGACATCGTCATGACCCGCGTCGATGTAGACAATTTGCTGCGCGCCAAAGCCGCCATCTACGCAGGCTTCACGGTATTGGCAGATACGGTCGGCATCGCATTGGAAAGTGTTTCAAAGGTTTTGGTGGGCGGTTCGTTCGGAAAATACATCAATGTGGAAAAGGCCGTGCAAATCGGGCTTCTGCCCGATTTGCCCTGGGAACACTTCGACTTCCTGGGCAATACCTCGGTGCGCGGCGCCTATTACGCATTGCTCGATTGGCGCAAGCGGGAACAGATCACCGAGATCGCCAGACGTATGACTTACATTGAGTTATCAGCAGACAATAGTTTCTACGAAGCTTTTACTTCGGCATTATTTCTGCCGCATACAGATATGAGCAAGTTTCCAAGTGTGGCGGAGGCACTAGAAAATAAACAAGTAGACAAGTAAACAGGTGTACTTGTATACGTGTATACCTGTTTACCGAAAAAGGAGACACACATGTATATCATTGGAGAAAACATCCACATCATCTCAGAGAAGGTGAAAGAAGCATTGACCAACCGGGACCGCGAGTTCTTCATGGACCTGGCGGTCAAACAGGTGGAGGCGGGCGCGAAAGCGGTCGACATAAACCTTGGACCGCGCAAGAAGGATTGGGCGGAGGTCTTTCCGTGGATCGTGGAAACGATTGAGACCGTTGTCGATGTCCCGCTCTCGATTGACACAACGAACGTAGATGGAATGGAAGCGGCATTGCAAAAGATCACCAAGGCGCAACCCATTCTCAACTCAACATCGGCTGAGCCGGAGCGATTGGAAAAAGTTCCACTGCTGGCAAAGAAATACAACGCCAAGGTCATCGCCTTGACGATGAGGAGCGAAGGCATCCCTGTCGAAGCGGATGCGCGCGTCAACATCGCGGTCGAGATGCTGATCCCGCGCATGATGGAGATCGACTTCCCGATGCAGAATCTCATCATCGACCCGCTCGTGCTAACCGTTTCGGGCTGCCAGCAATATTGCCCGCATCTCATCGAAACCGTGCGTACCCTGCAATTTGCATGGGACCCTGCGCCAAAGATCTCGGTCGGGCTTTCGAATGTCTCGAACGCGGTCCCGAACGAGAACCGCCCGCTCGTCAACCGCGTCTATCTCGCCATGTTGATGGGCGTCGGCTTGCAGATGATGATCGCCAACCCGTTCGATGAAAAGCAAAATGACGTCATACGCTGGATAGAGACAAAAGACACTAGCAATCCACTGGCAAAGGTCTACAATAAGATTGCAGAACGCACTGCAGCTGGCGAAGAACCCTGCGTGGAAGACTTTGACATGTCTGACCCGGAACAAGCCGCGATCTGGAAGACGACGCAAATTTTGCTGAATAAAGTGATCTACGCGGATTCGTATTTGATGAATTAGGAAAGTAGACAGGTACACAAGGAAACAAGTGCTCATGCAACACGCAACATGCAACACGAACTACGCGCCCCGCCTGTCTGCCTGTATACCTGTCCTGAGGATTCCTCATGTCCCTCACTGATACCCTCCCCCTGCGCCCTAAACCTGCCGCGGCGTTGGTTGTCGGCGGCGGCATTGGGGGGATGCGCGCCGCGCTAGATTTAGCCGACTCAGGCTTGAAGGTGTACCTCGTGGAACAAACCCCATGCCTGGGTGGGCGCGTGGCGCAATTGGGATTTATGTTCCCGCAACACGACTGCGTCCTGTGCCGCGGCACCGCAGACCACGGATACGGCTGTACACGCCCATCCATTTCTCCCGCTTACATTCAACACAACCAGCATCCCAATATTCAGATATTGACCAACACGCGCGTCGTGGATGCGGCAGGCGAGGCGGGCGACTTCACCGTTTCCCTGCGCCGCGAACCTCGCTACGTGGACATTCAACGTTGTACCAACTGCGGCATTTGCGCCGAAGTTTGCCCGGTCACTCTGCCCGATGCCTACCAATTGGGCATGACCATGCGGAAAGCGGCTTACAAAACAGCCGCCCGCGCCGCGCCCGATGCCTACAGCATTGACAAAGGTCCCTACTGCGACGACTGCGGCAAATGCGAAGAAGCTTGTCCCACCTCCGCCATTCACCTCGACGAACAACCGCGCTTGGAGTCGGTTGAGGTGGGCGCCATCATCCTTGCGCTTGGATACCAAATCTATGATCCAACCGAATTGGAGGAACTTGGCTACGGTCGTTTTCCGAACGTTTTGCAGGCGCTACGCTATGAACGGCTTGCCAGTCGTTCCGGCCCCACCGAGGGGGTGGTCGTACGGCCATCGGACAACAGACAGCCGCGTTCCATTGCCTGGTTACAGTGTATTGGCAGCCGCGACCAGAAGAACGCTTTTTGCTCCTCGATCTGCTGTATGTACGCGACAAAGGAAGCCATCCTTGCAAAGCAACGCCTGAAAGACGTTCAGTGCAGCGTCTTCATCATGGACGAGCGCGCCTTCAACAAGGAGTACAGCGCCTACTTCACCAATGCGCGTGACACACACGGCATCCAGTACAACCGCTGCCGGATGTCAGCCGTAAGCGAGGACCCGTCAACGCACGACCTGATCCTGCGGTACACCGAAGCCAATGGAAAAATCCACGAAGAACGCTTTGACATGGTTGTCCTGGCGACCGGGCTCCAACCGCCCGAATCGGCGGGACAACTTGCGGAAATCCTCGACATCGGGTTGAACAAGCATGGCTTCTGCGAAACCGACAAATTCACCCCCCTTCAGACAACGCGACCGGGCGTGTTTGTCTGCGGCGCGTTCTCTTCCCCGAAGGAAATTGCCGAGACCATCATAGATGCTAGTGGCGCGGCCGCCGAGGTAATGCGCCTGCTCAATGACCGCCTGAATACGTATCCCTACAGCCGCGAATGGCCCTTCCTGGCCGACGCAAGCGGATTTACACCCGAACGCGACGTAAGCGGCGAGCCGCCACACGTGGGCGTCTTTGCCTGCACCTGCGGAGATACTCTCAATGAGAATCTCAACTACTCCGCGCTCGTTCAACAAGCAAGCTATTTCCCCGGCGTAGAAACGGCTGAGGTTTTGGAATTCGCCTGTTTCCCCGAAGCGCTAGGAGACATTCAGGAACGCATCCAGAGCGCCGGGCTCAACCGCCTAGTGATCGCCGCGTGCAGCAACCGCACGCACGAATCGCTTTTCCAGCGGATGATGCGGCAGACCGGCCTGAACCCCTACCTGTTCGAACTGGTCAACCTACGCGAACAATGCAGCCGCGTCCACGAGGGACAGCGCGATCTGGCAAACCTCAAGGCGCTCGAAATGGTGCGCCTTGCCGTGGGACGCGTACAACTGGCGCAACCCGTTTATAAAAAGAAGCATCGCTGCCGGCCAAGCGCGCTGGTGATCGGCGGAGGGTTAGCCGGCATGACGGCTAGTCTGGCAATTGCCGACAGCGGTTACGACGTGCACCTGGTTGAACGTTCAGAGAGGCTGGGTGGGAATCTGCTGGATCTGTATTATGTCGCCGAGGGCGTCAACCCTCAACGTCTGTTGCGCGACCTAGTGAACCGCGTGCGCGCCCATCAGCGCATCACATTACATACACGTACCGAATTGGTCAACCACACCGGGCATCTGGGATACTACATTACTGGCTTGCGTACCAAACATAACGGGAAAGATGAGACCTTCAGCGTTGAGCATGGCGTAACTATCGTTGCCACTGGCGCCCGGGAGGCCCGCCAGCATCCCTATCTGAAAGCGCCAGGCGTTATCACCCAGCATGAACTGGAAGAGAAGATCATCCACCACCCGGAAGAGATCGCCGCACTCAAAGATGTGGTCATGATCCAGTGCGTGCGGCCCGAAGGCACTCCTGAATATTGTTCGCGGGTCTGTTGCACCAACGCGTTGAAAAACGCCATCCGGCTCAAACTGTTCAACCCATCCTGCCATGTGACCGTGCTGTTCAAGAACATCGTCACCTACGGCTTCCGCGAGGAATACTACACCGAAGCGCGCAAACTGGGCGTGATGTTCGTCCGCTACACCGATGCGGAGCCGCCGCAGGTTTACTTCGACCACGACTATGATCGGTTGAAAGTACGGGTGCGCGACCTGTCCTTGGATCGCTGGCTGGACCTGCAAGCGGACCTGATCCCCATCAGCACTTCCATTATTCCCCCGGCAGGCAACGCAGAACTGGCGCGCATCCTGCGCGTTCCTCTGTCCAGCGAGGGCTTCTTCGAGGAAGCGCAGATGAAACTGCGACCGATGGATTTCATGCGCGAGGGCATCTTCCTGGCTGGCATGGCCCACTACCCCAAATTTACCGAGGAGAGCATCAGTCATGCCCTGGCGGCCGCCGCACGCGCGGTGACCGTGCTCTCGCAACGCGATTCGCTCTACCTCGGCGGCGTGGTCGCTCAGGTGGACCCGGTCAAATGCGTCGGCTGTCTCACCTGCACGCGCACCTGTCCATTTGGTATTCCCCAGGTTATCCAGCAAGAGGGGCGAAGCGGCGTCGGCGGCTTGGGCGGCGCGGCATTTATTGACTCAGCCTTATGTCAGGGTTGTGGCACATGCACCGGCGAATGCCCGGCGAATGCCATACAGTTGGTACATTACACCGACGAACAGATGATGATGCGCGCCATCGGTGGTTTGGGAACGTGGCAAATGCCAGTGATCAGTAATCAGTGATCAGTAATCAGGATTCTTTACTGACAACAACGAGAAAAAATTATGACCATGACTCAACCAGAAAAAACCTTCGAGCCTGAGATCACAGCCTTCTATTGTGTATATTGCGGTTACATGGCGGCGGATACTGCCGGCGCGCTGCGAGTGCAGTATCCCGCCAACGTGAAGTTCGTGCGTATGCCCTGCACTGGCAAAACGGACGTGCGCTATTTGCTGGAGGCTTTCGAGCAGGGTGCGGACGGGGTGTACGTGGTGGCTTGTCCCCTTGGCAACTGCCATC
>DATDRD010000003.1:0-4809 GCA_035291925.1 Anaerolineales bacterium | reverse complement strand
CAGGATGTTTACAAACAACTTGAACTGGCAACCAAAGCCGTGTTTGAATCATGGAACGGCAAGCGCGCCATCGCCTATCGCAACAAGGAAGGCATTTCGCACGATCTCGGCACGGCTGTCAATATCCAAACAATGGTCTTTGGCAACATGGGCGACGACTCCGGCACGGGTGTAGCATTTACGCGCGACCCATCCACAGGAGACAAGAAGATGATGGGTGATTATCTTCTCAACGCGCAGGGAGAAGATGTCGTCGCAGGTATCCGCAATGCCGACCCAATCGAGCACCTTCAGAGCCAAATGCCGAAAGTCTACAAGCAGTTCATGGACATCACCAGCAAACTTGAAAAGCATTACAAGGACATGCAGGATGTCGAGTTCACGATCGAACGCGGCAAATTGTGGATGCTGCAAACGCGAAACGGCAAGCGCACTGCCAAGTCCGCTGTGAAGGTCGCAGTGGACATGGCGAACGAGGGGCTGATCACCAAAGAGCAGGCAGTTCTGCGCGTCACGCCAGACAATGTGGACGCCCTTCTCCACCCGCAGTTCGACGAACAAGCGATGAGCAACGCGGAAAAGAACGGCACCTTCTTCGCCAAAGGCGTGAACGCTTCTCCAGGCGCCGCGGTTGGACAGGTCTACTTCGATGCAGACATGGCGGAAAAAATGGCGAAGGAGGAAAAGCAGGATACCATCATGGTGCGCCCATTCACCAAACCCGATGACGTGCACGGCATGATCGCATCAAAGGGTGTACTCACAAGCGAAGGCGGCGCGACATCACATGCGGCGGTCGTTGCTCGACAGTTCGGCATTCCATGCATAGTTGGCGCTTCAGCGATCAAGATCAATCTTGAGAAACGCGATATGATGGCAGGTGAAACTGTCGTCAAAGAAGGCGAATGGATTTCTGTGGATGGTACTACGGGGAGAGTGTTCGTCGGAAAAATGCCTACCACTTCACCCTCGCTCGAAGAACAAACTGAGTTATTGACACTTCTCAATTGGGCCGATGAGATCTGTGCACGCACGGATGTCCGTGAAGCACCGGCCAAAGGATATCCGACGCGCGGTTTGCAGGTGTGGGCCAATGCGGATTATCCAAAGGACGCGCGCCGCGCCCGCTCTTACGGCGCGGTCGGCATCGGTCTCTGCAGGACCGAGCACATGTTCTTTGAACCCGAGCGTTTGCCAATCGTTCAGGATATGATTCTCTCCGAAACCAGTGACGGTCGCACCGCAGCACTTGACAAACTTCTCCCCTATCAGCGCAAGGACTTCGATGGTCTCTTTGAAGCGATGGATGGCTATCCGGTCATCATCCGCCTGATTGACCCGCCTCTGCATGAATTCATGCCCGATGAGGAAAAACTTCTCGAGGAGGTCATCACCCTGCGCGTCAAAGGCGAGACAGATGGCTTGAAGGCTAAAGAGGAATTACTTAACGCCATCAAAGGAATGCACGAATCCAACCCGATGATGGGCATGCGCGGTGTGCGCTTGAGCATATCCATGCCGGAGATCGTGGAGATGCAGGTGCGCGCCATCTTCGAAGCCGCGGCAGATTGTACGTTGCGCGGAATTGTCGTCAAACCGGAAGTGATGATTCCCCTGACCGGAACCGTGAAAGAACTCGAATGGATCCAGCCCAGGCTTGAACGCATCGCAGCCGCCGTTATGGACGAAAAGAACGTCAGGTTCGAATACAAATTCGGTACGATGATCGAAATCCCGCGCGCAGCGGTCACCGCCGCGGAGGTTGCAGAACGGGCCCAATTCTTCTCCTTCGGCACCAATGACCTGACCCAGATGACCTATGGTTATTCACGTGATGACGCCGAAAGGAACTTCCTCATCACCTATCAGGAACAGGGCATTCTCGAAAAGAATCCCTTCCAGACTCTGGATCGCGATGGCGTTGGCAAGCTTATGGATTGGGCAATCGCGGAGGGCCGCAAGACCCGTCCTCAACTCGAAGTGGGCATTTGTGGTGAGCATGGCGGCGATCCGAGTTCGATTGAATGGTGTCACATCATCGGCAACAATTATGTCTCCTGTTCGCCATTCCGCGTGCCGATTGCACGTCTCGCCGCGGCGCATTCTGCATTGAAGCACCGCCCGCAAAAGACAACGGCTACAGCGAAAAAGAAAGCCGCTACGAAAACAAAAGTCGGCAAAACGAAAATCAAAGCCAAAAAGAAGTAGAACACAGAAGGACGCACTTTGAAAGTGCGTCCTTCCTCTTTTGAAGCCTGAGGTTGCTTATCGAACCCGGATGACCTGTCCGACGTAAATCAGGTTAGCGTTCCAGATGCTGGGGTTGAGCGCCAGCAGGGCATCAAGGGTCGTTCTAAATTTGTTGGCAATGATCCTGAGCGTATCACCTTTCTGGACCAGATAGGTCGAGACATCGGCTGGGATTGTGATCGCCTGCCCAACATAGATCAGGTTTGGGTTGGTGATCCGCGGGTTGACCTTGAGGATCGCATCCACTGTAGTGTTGAACTTCGCCGCGATCTTGCGCAGGGTATCACCCTTGACCGCATAGTAGGTCTGTCCACTTGCGGGCGGCGGGTTGCCCGGCGGGGGCGCCGTAACATACACGGTTAATCGCTGACCTTCATAGATCAAATTGACATTCGTGATGTTCTTGTTTGCCGCCAACAACGCATCGACGGTTGTGCCAAAGCGGGCTGCCAAACCTTTCAAAGTATCTCCGCGCGCAACGATGTAGATAAAGTAGCCGCCGTCCGTACCCAGAATTGCACCAGGCAGCTGCAAAACCTGGTTGGGGTAGATCAGGTTGCCCCAGCCGATTTCGGGGTTCGCCAATCGCAGGGCAGAGAGGGTCGTCCCGCAGCGGTCAGCGATCTTGCGCAGGGTATCGCCGCTGACAACGGTCACGCTGGTACCGCATCCGGCCGCGAACGCGGAGCCCGTGGATGCAAACGAAGCAAGCAGGACTGCTACGAGGACAAATAATTGAAAAAACTTTTTGGTATTCATCGAATTCTCCTTCTTCATAATTCTTGGAGTAAGATGAATTTTGATGCAGGAAAGTTCCCCACAGGCGGGTCCCCCCTACCAATTTCCTATCCCTTATATTTTAAAACCCTTCGGCACTTCAGCATACACGCCGCGCATATCTTCTGGTAGTCCTTGTGCCAGCGTGAACATCAAGCGATCGGTCAGCGCGAGTGGAGTTTCACCTGGTCTGGGCATAAGCGGCGGGAGCAATGTGATCAGGACGCGCGTGCGGTGCGGGAACCGTCTAAAGAATTGATCTGAGCCGACAATTGCCATTGGCGCGATGGGACAATTCGCCTCAATCGCCAATCGAGCGGATCCCGTTTTAGCGACCTTCAGCCCCTTCCCTCTCGAGCGCGTCCCCTCTGGAAACATGCCGAGGGTCTGTCCATGCGCCAGGACTTTTGCAGCGTGGCGCATGGCCCATTGATCCTTCTCGCCGCGGTTAACGGGAAAGCCGCTAAGGTTGCGAAGGAAAAGATCCATCAAAGAATTTTTGAATAGCTCAGCCTTGCCCATGAAAAAGATCGGACGCGGCAAGGCAAACTGCATCGGAAAAACGTCAAAGGTGGTCACGTGGTTTGCGGCGAGGATGACAGGCCCATTCGCCGGGAAATGTGCGAGACCGTCCACGCTCATTTCCATCACCAGGCGGAAGAGCGCACGCGCGAGCGCGACCAGCATGCGTCGCTGAGGCGTGTCGGCAAAGTAAAACTTCTTTTTATCACGGGGATCAGGTTCCGGCCGGTATCCTGCCGAAGGTGTCGAAGGGGGCGCGAGAGGCGTTGAGTCCATAAAGGGTGGGTGATTGAAAGTGGATTATACTTGCAATCATCATAACACCCGGAGAATGAAATGGACACCATCATAGAAAGTATCTCTGCACTTGAAATCCTTGATTCGCGTGGCAACCCGACGGTCGAAGTGGAAGTCACGCTGGCTGACGGTTCGTGGGGACGCGCGGCTGTGCCTTCGGGCGCATCCACAGGCGTGCATGAAGCATTGGAATTGCGCGATGGCGACAAGAAGCGTTATCTTGGCAAAGGAGTATCGAAAGCGGTGGCAAATGTCAACGGCGTGATCTCGGACGATCTCTTCGGCTGGGATGCGGCGGAACAAAAAGCGATTGATGCCGAACTGCTCGCGCTCGACGCAACACCGAACAAATCTAAACTAGGCGCGAACGCAATCCTGGGTGTGAGTCTTGCGGTTGCAAAAGCGGCGGCAAACTCAATGGGTTTGCCACTCTATCGTTATCTCGGCGGCGTGTACGCGCATATATTGCCCGTACCAATGATGAACATCCTGAACGGCGGCGCACATACTGCCTGGCAGTCCACCGATATGCAGGAGTTCATGGTCATGCCGTTTGGCGCACCAACTTTTGCCGAGGGCGTACGCTGGGGCGCAGAGATCTATCACGCATTGAAATCCGTGCTGAAGGAAAAAGGTTATGCCACGCTGGTTGGCGACGAAGGCGGATATGCACCCGCGCTCAAAGCCAACAACGAAGCTATTGAAGTCATTCTCGCCGCGATCGAAAAAGCTGGTTTCAAAGCTGGACGCGGCAAGGATGTTGCCATCGCACTCGACCCGGCCGCTTCTGAACTTTATGAAGAAGGCACCAAACTCTATAACCTTCGCAAGGAAGGCAAAAAACTGACCGGTGAACAGATGGTTGAATTCTGGGCAAAGTGGGTCAAGGATTATCCCATCGTTTCCATTGAGGACGGACATGCACAAGACGACTGGGATTCCTGGAAATTGATGACCAAACAA
>DATDRD010000002.1:0-6667 GCA_035291925.1 Anaerolineales bacterium | reverse complement strand
GCGGATGCGGTCGTTCAAATGGATGCGGATTTTTCACATGACCCTGCCGTTTTGACGGAAATGGCACGTCGCATCGCTTCTTACGACGTGGTGATTGGATCCCGTTATGTAAAAGGTGGTTCTCTCGCCAGGCGTTGGCCCCTCTGGCGAAAGGCTTTATCCGCTTTCGGTAACGCCTACGCGCGGACGATCCTTGGTTTTCCGCTACGCGATGTCACGACAGGCTTTCGGATGTGGAAACGGGAAGCCCTGCAGAACATGCCCCTGGATCGAATACGCTCGAATGGCTATATCTTTTTGGTCGAAATGGCGTATGTTGCCTTTTTGATGGGATACGATATTGCCGAAGTCCCCATCCACTTTGCGGACCGGCGCTGGGGGAAGTCAAAGATGTCGCTGAAGATCCAGCTGGAAGCGGCGATTCGTATCTGGGACGTATGGTGGCATTATCGCGATCTGCGCAGGAAAAGCCGCCCGCACGAAATCAAGGTGGAGGAATAAAGAAACAAGTGACAGTCACTTTACTATCTCACTCAGCGTTCGCCACTCATCGATACTCAACGTTTCCGCGCGGCGCTGCGGATCGATATGTGCGCGCGTGAGCAAGTCTGCCGCGTCGGTGGGGGAGATGTGCAGGCCAGATGAAAGTGAGTTTCGCAGAGTCTTGCGTTTTTGGCTGAAACCTGCTTTGATGAGTTTAAAGAATGTGCGGAGAAGCTCAGGTCTGATCAGTGGGGATGGATAAATATCCACGCACAAAACTGCTGAATCAACCTTTGGCGCGGGGAAGAACGCGTCAGCCGGGATGCGCGCCGCGATGCGCGGTTCGCCGTACACCTGCACGCTCAATGCCAGCAGGCTCATATCTCCGGGTTTGGCGCAGATGCGCTCTGCAACTTCCTTTTGCACCGTGAGCACAATTCGACGCGGTTTTGCTTCTCCTTCCAACAAATGTCGAATGACAGCAGAAGTTATGTAGTAAGGAATGTTCGCCGCAACGATATAGTCCTTTTCGGTGATCAAATCTTTTGGAGAAAGCTTCAGGATATCGCCGTGAATTAAACGGATGTTTGGATACGGGGCCAGGACCGCTTTCAATAGCGGGAGCAGGTTCGGGTCTAGTTCGACCGCAACCACCTCCCGGGCGGCAACCGCCAGATAGCGTGTCAAACTTCCCAACCCGGGCCCGATCTCCAGCACGGTATCCGTTGGCTGTATCTCTGCCGCGGAAATGATATCCTCAAGAGCCAGTGGATCCTGCAAAAAATTTTGCCCCAGGCTTTTGCGCGCGCGCAATCCATGTCGTTTAAGCAGTGTTACCGCGTTGAGCGGAGGGATTTCATTCATGGGCAGAATGCTATCTCTTCTTCATTTGTCGGGGTGTCAGATTCAGATACTGGAGGCCATGTGCCCTGGTGGAACTGTGCAACATAATCACGGAGGATCTCGAAATCCACATCCCAGATAAAAACAGTGCCCTTGAAGACCGGGTCATACTGGCGTTTTGTTTTGAAATGCTCCTGTGGAAAACTTGCAAAAAGTATGTTTCCGGGCTTTATCTGTGTGCCGATACAGGCGAGCTGGCCGAGCTGCTGAGGGCTTAGATCGGTCTGGACGGCGCCTTGGAAGGATTTGATCAGATCGGGGATTTTGGTAAGGACAGACGGGCTGGTCAGCTGATCGCGTAATGCGCACAGCACACGGTTTTGATTTTCGGCGCGTTCAAAGACACCCTTAATTCGAATGCGCGCCAATGTGAGCGCCTGGGTTCCATTGAGGTGATGTGTACCCGCGTTGAAGAGCAGGCGTTTATTTGTATCCTCGATTGTACGGCCATCTACGGCCGTGGGCAGGTCGACATCAATGCCGCCGACTGCATTTACCATTTTCACAAAGGTTTGCATGTTGACAGCCGCGTAGTGATCTATATTCGTTCCAAAGTTGAGCGCCATGGTGCGCGCAAGCAGGCCCGGACCCTCCGCAGGATCATCTGTGTACCCAAAGCCTGGGTTTCCATAGAGATAAGCCTGGTTGAGTTTTTCATGATCCTGTCCCTTTATGTTATCTGCAATATCCGGGATCTCCACCCAAAGGTCGCGCGGGAATTCCAGGATGGTTATTTTGGGATTTACGAAGTCCACGCGTACAAGGCGGATGACATCTGCAAGCCCGTAAAGGTAACTATTGGCGCGCGCGTCTGTCCCAACGACAAGAATGTTCAGGACAGGCGGCGCGCCGCATAGGCCAGTAACATTATTAAGCGTACTTGTAGAAGTAGGAGAGGCCTGCGCAGTGGGACCAGGTTTGGATGTGGAGGGAAGCGCGGTCGTCGTCAGGGGATTCGGAGTCCACGTGGCAGGCAGTTGGAATGGGGTTGCAGTCGAAATTCGCAACGCGGGTCCGAGCGGCTGCTGCCAGTTCCCCTGATAGAGCCACAAGACCAGTCCAAACAGGGAACATGCAAGAATAAAAAGGAAAGTGAGAATAACTTTTTGGAGTCTTGTCATTTTGTCATATCATTAAATGTTATTCAAGCACATAAATCACATTCGCAGGCACTGGTGTAAGAAAATACACAGTGACCCACGAATTCCACTGTTCATAATCGTTGTCGCTATAACCGAGATCGATCCACGGTTTTCCAATACATCCGCCGCACACATCCTCAACGGATGCAAAGCCATAGCCGGGGATATAAAGCGGCTGACCCTGCATGCTCAAATACCAATCATATCGCAACCCCACCATGCCTTTCCTCAGACTCTTGCCACTTGACGTGCCCGAGAAGCATTTGTCTACGCCCGAACGGCAAGGTGAATAGGCCGTGGCATACATCTGCACCGCGCGCCAGTATTCGATCTCCACGCCGTCCACGGTTGCGGTCTTGATCTCGACCTTTGTGCCATAGCCCAGGAGGCGCGTTTTGGGCGGGCGCACCATTGTTTCATCTTCCGTCACGCGCGAAATTTCGTTCCCATCTTCATAACGGATCCGTATGCGCTGCACGGTGAGTCCGTTTTCACCGGGCTGCAGGATCTGCGTTTGATCGAGCGGAACCTCAGCCGAAGCCTGAAGATCGCTTTCGAAGGGGATGGGCTTTTGCACAAGCAGGAGGGACTCATTGACTCGTACCACGCGGATTTGCCCATCAGATGGCAGCGCCTCACGCTCCGCCTCAGCCGGAACGCTGTAATCGAGCCCAAGGAGGGGAATCCCAGCCTCAGCCAGCGCCTCGCCAACCGTCCGCGCCGATGATTGGATTTGCAGAGCCTTCCCATCCACGCTGACAGTGAATTCGCGCGGCGATGTGACTGTGATTGTCATACCGTCCGTGATCGGTGAGCTCAAAGCTGGTTCAATTTCATCTCCTGCGCGTAGCCAATAATCTAAATCTTGTAGGGTTTCTCCAACTGAGAAAGCAGACGATTGAACTTGCTGCTTCCCCTGAGGTGTGACGACAGCAATTGCAACTGCGCGGCGGATTTGTAAAGTAATTGGGTAATTCGTAATAGGTTGGTCGAGCGCAATAGGCAGCCCGTTGAGGAGGACGCGATCGTTTAGATTCAGTTTTATTCCCGCCTGATTCAATAATGCTGAAGGAACACGCTCGCCCGTTTGAAGCGTAATGATTTGCCCAGAGGCGTTTTCAATAATTACGAGAGTGGGAAGAGTTGATGGCCGGCACGCGAAGAGAGAGAATACGAGCGTAAACGCCAACCAACGATAGCGTTTCATGAGCGCAATTATACGCTAACCAATCTCATGCAACGTCCACACGTTGGGCTCAACATAAATACCTTCATCCTTTTCAAGATTCATCTCAATCGGGTTGAGCGCGCCGGGAATGATGTACCGTCCGCCTTGAAGGAACTTCAAGCCAGTCCATTCCTCCCATTCCGGCTGGGTGCCGCGGATGATCATGGCTTCGTGGCAGGGTTTGATGATCTTCCCTCCGATGCGTGCATGGACTCTCAGCCACGCGTCGAAGGGCAGGCCGTCATCAATTCTCCATGTGATGTAATCGTCAATGCTGGTCAACGGATATTTGCTTTTTTCGTTAGGGCGCACAGGCGCGACCAGATATTTGAGGCCTTTAGACTGTCCAATAGCGCGCATGGCTTGAACCATCTTTGTACTCAATCCCTGGCCTCGATAATCAGGGTGAACGGCAACTTGAATGGCTGACTGGATATTCGGTACTACGCCATTCTTATGGTCTTCCGTTGCTTTTACGAAAACCCAGTCCCAGCCGCCTTCGGGGAGCTCTGATAAGTCTTTGTCCCAGTGAAGGGGCAGGCTGTTGCCCATGGCTGCCATACGGTTCGTCTTTCCATCCAGCATGGCGAATTGATAATCAATAAAGCGGTCGAAGAGTTCGTGCCAGTATTCGTCTGCGATGGGATCGTGAAGCATGAATTCAGGCCAGGATGCCTCCGCAATTTCGCTGGCGCGGTCGCGGTAGTCGTCGAGATCGTTGGGCGTGATGATTTGAAGACGGGATGTGTGCATGATGATGATAACTATTTTACCTGTTCGTTAGTACGTTGATCCAGAATTCATTGAACCGCGGTCCATCCACTTTCGTTACAACGTGGACGGGTTTTCCGGAGGGGTCGATCCGCTCGGTCAGCCATCCGTCTTTTTCTTCGAGCAACAAAGGAAGTTCTTCCATCTCGATTCCCTCATTCCATCCAAGCGCGATGGCACAGGTGAGTGGATCATGCTGGAAATTGATGATATCGTGAGGCAATCCTTCACAGGTTTCTCCAAATCTTATCTCGTTTTGCTCATCGGTGGCGAATGCCTCGCCTTGTTGCGCAATTAATTGCCCTAATGCTCCAGCCTTTCTTAAATCAGCGAGATATGCTCGGCGCAGAGCCGTCTCCACAGTTACGGAGAGTGGAATGAGTGTCGGGTTTGAGTTTTCAATGACATATTTCGCCGATTTCACGTCAACCTGGATGTTCCAATCCATTTCGTTTCCCCAGCTTGGGAAACCGGCCCTGGTCCGGTAGATGTATCCTCCCATGAGAAAGAGCTTTGCCTGCATCAAAATTCCAGGATATTGAAGATCGAGCAGATATAAATTCGTATATGGTCCAATGGCAATGATCGTTGCGCCTTGCTCGATACTCTGTTTCAGAAGATGGATTGAATCATCCAACGGGTTAGGTGAAGGTTCAATCGGTTCCGGCCAATATCCCTCCTCTGCCGGATAGCTCAGTTCCGCGTAACGGTAAAACCCTTGAGCTACATCCGCTCCGGCTGCAACGGGAATATCATTTCTTCCTTCGAGTCCCAAAACATACCGGGCGTACCCTGCTCTTCTGCCGTTTGCTTCGGCAACCGTTGTAATTCCATTTAGTTCGACCTTACCTGACCATCGAAGTAACATTGCGAGTGCACAGAGGTCGTCAATATCACCGCCGAGATCAGTATCAAGGTGGATCTTGTACATGTCTAGAGCACTTCCATCTTATCTATTTATTTCGCAAATTGCGAACGATGTTCTGTGTAAATCGAATAAACTCAAGAGACTCATGATACAGGTTACGGTCTTCGTGAGCCACTTGTTGGGCAAGCGCTCTTTCAATGACTTGACTCCAGCTCTCGCCAAGTTCTTTTTGCGCCCATCTTGCGGCCATCGGTTTTGAGACAACGGTCCCATGTTCCAGTGCGTGGAGTGCGCGGCACATGGTGAGAATTGCAAAGGCATGGTATTCGCTTCCATGGTTTTTCAACCAGGACGGATCCTCGAGCATCGGAAACCACCATTCCTGCAATACCCCTTTCACAGCGCTCCGAATATCTCCAGAACTGACGGGGTCGATCAACGTCTTCGGGTCAGGTCCAGCCAGCACAACGCCATGCTCTCGAATCACGTGACGTTGAATGATCCAGTCACTGCCGCGTTTATCCAGGTAAAATTTTCCTTCGTTGACGGTCGGACAGGGTGCGCTGCGCGGGTCATGGCGGCGGATGTCGCGTTTTGGAATATACGAGCCTTCCAGTTTCGACGCCCATTTTGGTCCGCTCTTCCAAATGCGGTGATGCATGGATTCCAGCTCAGCGATCGCTTTATCTGAAAGCGTGCTGGTGGTGACAACAAGAAAATCGATGTCGCTGGTTTCGGGATTGAAGTCTCCGCTGGATAGTGAACCATAGAGGTACATCCCGACAAGTTGATTACCCAAAACTCTTGTGGCATTGGAAAGTAACAGATCTAATATATGGTTTATTTCCGGGTACCGTGTTGGACCATTAACTTTCAAAGGAAAACCCTTCCTTGCAGGATGCATCAGGAGTTTTGCGTGCCATCTTTTGAGTCTTCGATTTGCTTACTGTATTCCAGGGTATAACGGATGAATTTCAAGGTTCCGTCCATATCCTCAGGTTGCGCGTCCAATCCAGGATTATGCCGTCCAAGCCAGGCTCGTTTGATCAAAGGTGTCCACTGCTTGCCCAGTGTGTTCTGCCCCCATTGTGCGGCGACTGGTTTGGAAATGATGGTACCATATTGAAGGGTGTAAAGCATGCGGCAAAGTGAGAGGACGACGAAGGATTGGTATCCCCGGCTTTTGATTTGCAGGGGATCATCGAGGATTGGTTTTGCCCACAAAGGTAATACGTCCACTACAGCCTGCCGTAATTCGTTTGGCGAGACGGG
>DATDRD010000001.1:0-10525 GCA_035291925.1 Anaerolineales bacterium | reverse complement strand
GTCATTGACCAGGGCGCGGGCAATGGCGACGCGCTGTTTTTCGCCGCCCGATAATTTCTCAGGTAGAAAATTCAACCGTTCGCCGAGACCCAATTCGGTCAGGATTGAAGCGGCTTTTCGTCGCGCCTCACCAGACTTGGTCCCCGAGAGTTCCGCCACAATGGCAACATTCTCCAATGCGGTCAGCGCCGAGAGCAGGTTGAAATCCTGAAATATAAAACCGAATTGCTTGAGACGAATATCGGGCAGGCGGTTTTCCGCAAGTGCACTGATGGTTGTGCCGTTTAACTGGATCGCGCCTTCGGTAGGCTTGAGCAAAGCGCCGAGCATGGAGAGCAGGGTGGTTTTGCCTGAACCTGAGGGACCCATGATAAGCACGACTTCACCCGGGCTAACAGAAAGGGACACATCGCGAACGGCGGTCACTTCGGTTGAGCCAGAGCCGTAGCGTTTGGTGACATGAGCGATCTGCAGTGTCTGGCTGTGAGAAGAAAATATTGTCATTATTTATCTGCCTCGAAATACCATGGCCGGGTCCAACCCAGCAATCTGACGGATGGGGAGCATCGCCGAAACTGCGGCAATCACCAGGGAAACACTGCCTACCTTGAGCAGTGAAATGCGGCTGACTTCCAGCGCCAGGTTTGACCCAAAGATCGGAACCACTACAGTCAGCAGTAGCGTGAGAGCCAAGCCGAAGAGAAAGCCCAGGATCACGCTTAATATCGCCTGTGCCAACACTGTCAGGTAGAGATCAGTGTTGCGCGCGCCGAGCGCTTTCAACATGCCATACTCCTGGCGGCGCGAGAGCGTGGATGTGTATACGGTCAATGCCATCACCGCCAGCCCGATCAGAAAGCCAATCAGATTCATGATGGTGATCAAATCTGTGCTCATATCCTTGACTACCCGGCGCTCCTGCGCGGCAAAGTTGTTTCTCGTCTGGGCAGTGACATCCCTGACCTGAGACTGGATGCGGTTAGCGACAACTTCTGGAGATTCTCCGTCGCTGACTTTCACCAGCAGAAAGCTGACGGTATCGTAGCTGCCGCGCATCTCTTCGAAATCGTCCATTGAAATGAAAGCCACCGAGTTGACCAGGCTTGCAGTTCCTTCAGAAAAACCCGTTACTTTGAATTCCTTGCCGAGGATCTCAACTTCATCACCCAATGCGATACCGGATTTCTCGGCGATATTGCGGTTAAGGATCGCTTCCCCTTCAGCGGGCAGGCTGCGCCCGGACGAGATACTCCACGGGCCGCCGAATTCAGCGTTTTCCGGTAAGCCGATAATATAGGCCAGATTTCGTTCATCACCTGCTACCACATTGTTCGTCAGATACAGGATGGGCGAGACCGAGGCAACACCGGGCACATACTTCACTTTCCTTGCAACGGTATCCGGCAACGACGAAGAAGCCATGTGCATGTTGAACACATCAACTTGCGAGACCCAGATGTCCGCGCCGCTGTATTCAATGTAGGCCGTGATCTGCCGTTCGACGCCAGTAAAGACAGCATCCAGTGAAAGGATGAGCAACAATGCAAGGGCTACTCCGCCAACGGAGATGACCAGGCGGGCTTTGTTCTGAAAAAGGTTGCGAAAAGCCAGCCGAATCATTTTCGGAAGACCTCTGCCGGTGCAAGCCCGGCCATCACGCGTGTTGGGAAGATGGACGCGAGCAGCGCCATGCCCAGGCCGGCAAGCAATGCCTGCCCACTATCCACAGGCTCGAAGACGATCAGGAATTGAGGTCGAGCGGACATGATCCATTGGGCCGCACCGTTTGCCAGCAAGATACCAAGCGACGATCCGGCTATCGATGCAAACAGTGCCTGTGTCAATACAACTTGATAGAGAAACCGATTCTTCGCACCAATAGCTTTGATGACGCCATACTCGCGTTGACGCTCGATTGTAGCGGTGTAAATGATCAACCCAACGATCATTGTCCCAACCAGGAAGGCGATCCCAACCATCAGCTTGAGCGGAGCAGAAAAGACTTTCGCGAACAGCTTGAGGTCATTGGAAGCCATTTCCTTCTTGGTGAGAGCGTTGACTCCGGAGAAATCGTTTAGCCTCCTGAGGATTTTATCCAGATCTGCGCCATCTGAGGTCGTGAGCAACAGGAAGCTGGTTGCACCTGGGGCCAGCAATAAATCCTCTGCATCTTGTTTACGAACAAAGAAGAAACTGGTCATCCAGGAAGTGGTGCCGCTTGACAAACCGACGATGGTGAAATCTCTTCCCATCACTTCGACCTGATCGCCAAGATTCAAGCCATGACGTTCAGCAAGCACACGGTCAAAGACCATTTCCTTTTTCGAGCGCGGCTCGCGTCCTGCGATCAACCGCCATGGCCCACCGCCCTGTTCTGGTTCGTATCCAACCATGTAGGCAGGCTGTTTTTTTCCATGCAGATCGAGGATGACGAACTGTGAAAGGATCGGAATCACTTCATCCACACCTCGGATCGTTTCTGCCTTTTGATCAATTCCTTCCGGCAGCAGGGAAGTTGCCCCGAGCAGGTTGACTACATCCTCCTGGGCTACGATGATCGAGCCGGGAGAATGGTCGAGGTACGAGGTGATCTGGCGATTCATTCCAGCCAGGAAACCTTTGAGTATAAGGATCAACATGATGGCCAACGCCACCCCACCAATGCTTAGACCCAGGCGAGTCTTGTCTTGAAAGAGATTACGCCGCGCAAGGGACATGATCCATCTCGTTTCGGGGTTCGGCCAACCTAATTGCCTGACCGTAATTCGCCTAGCGCTGAGGCCACAGGGCTATATGCTTTGATGAGAGGAGCTTTGCCAGAGGCGGATTTTGGAATTTCAGGCACGTGCTGTACTCGGATATAAGGTACGTGCGCGCCTTCTTCGGCCAGTGACTTGGTGATCTGAGCAACAAGCGCTTCATCCGTCATTGTGTCGCGTGCACCGCTGAGCAACACTACCAAACCACCATCCGCTTGTTGGGCCACTTGCCATCCGCTCACCGGAACGATATCCATTACGCGGTTGAGCACGAGAGGGCGCACAATGACTTCGCCACCAGAAACGGCGGGCAAGGTAAGAGTGTCTTCCATTCGCCCCTGAATACTTTCCAACATAGCAAACGGCAACCTGCATCCGTGAGATTCTGTACTCATGCGGACGCTGTCATTCAACTCGTAACGAATGAGCGGTTGAGTGCGGCTGAAGAGGGTAGTAACAAGTATTTTGGCACCATATTCCCCGGGTGGTACCGGCCTGTAGTGTTCATCTACGATCTCCGTGAGTACCAGGTCTTCAAAGAAATGCATGCGCCGACAGGACCGGTGCTCAGCTGCGATACTGGCGGTTTCCGTTGCAGCATATTGGTTAAAAGGCTCGTCACCCCATGCTTCCTTTACCCGTTTTCTCGTTTGTGGTGTCAGGACTTCCGAGGCAACATATACCACCTTGGGTTTAATATGCAGCCGGTGAGCAAGTTGTTCTTCAGCCAGGGCACCCGCCATCGAAGCATAGGAAATCAATACCTCGGGTTGCCACTCATTAAGTTCATCAACGGTCTTTGATAATGGTTGGCTGGCTGGCAGACGCAGGGATGGACGCCACCAACTTTTCACACTGACAGACACTTGCGATGACATATGCCAGGGACTGATCGAAGCTACGGTCGCCATCCGCTGACGGTGTGTGAGATTGATCCGTACTCCCGACCATTCCTGGCTGCGGGCGAATGAAGCCAGCACATGAGTCCACTCAGCCTCATCGAATAGAAAGAATCCTGGATGACCACTGCTGCCAGAGGTTGCATTCACCCAATAACGATTCTTGTAACGTTGCCCTGCCTCTCCTTGTGCTGCGAAGGCGCGCACCTCTTCCAGGTGCAATGTTCGATCCGTCGCCAGTTCATCAAAATGCTCCATCATCATAGCCTTGGTCAGTACAGGCAATTTATGAAGAGGATGCCCGGTCAGACCTTTGTGAAACTTCTGGTAGAAAGGTGAACGCTCATAAGCGTACTGGCGTAATTGCTGTAGGGATTCAGCCTGATACGACTCCAACTGCTCGCGTGTCCAACTTTCATGTTTACGCAACTGTTCCAACATGTGCAGTAGTCTGAGCATGATTTGTATATTCATGGCCCGCTCCCTCCGTTATCGAAATTGGCGGAAAACAATGAAGAGCAACAGCGCGACTAACGCCAGCCAGCAGAACCAATACAAAGCCTCCGCCCATCCGATGCGAACGCTTTGGCTCTGTTGCTCCAGTCCGTGTTTGCGAGACATGCCTGCGGCGTGGGAAATGAGACCGATCAGGAGGATCGGAATTGCATAGGGCGCAAGGAATTTCGCCAGCAGAAGGGCGATCCCCGCGCCCAGCACGCCAGCGCCGATAGAGGATAGAAGTTCTGCCTTTTTGACACGGGCAATGTGTTCAGCAGTGTTCATGCTACATTTCCTTTCGTAAACATAGAATAACATCAATCCATCTGGGGAGTGAGCGCTGATTGACTGACAAGAGGCAAGTAAAACTACCTGTTTTAAGCAAAGAAAAAGCAGGGCGTCGCCGCGTAGGTGATGGCCTGTCATGTTGCCAGAGACACAAAATCTAAATTCCAATTTTTTTCTCTCCCATGGTTCTGTTCTTTTGAGGACAAACTGCAGCGCCATAGGGACCGACGAGGTCAGAGATTTACCGCGGCGCACTTCAAAATCAATGCCGCGCACCGCTTCCACTTTCCTTGCACCGAAGCCATAGGTCTTTGCCAAGCCTTCTGTGGTGATAATTGTTTCGTCGATAGTTTCTCCTCACACCGACAATAGCACTGATAGATTGGAGTGATGAGCGCTAATCAACGCAAAAGAACTAGGTAAAACTACTTGTTTAAAAAAAGTCAGCCCGACGAGGGATCATCGGGTTGATAACAATAACAAGATTTTTTCAAGTTGTCATAAATGGGCCGAGCCTCGGCCCGTCTACCGGTGAACGCTTCCCCAAACGAATCGAAAGCCACCAGTTATAGGAAAGAAAGATTGCCCATCTGACAGTGCCCCTCCGCATATTGCTGTCAGGCATTAACTGAGTCGGTGGGCGACCGAGTGGCTGATGACTAAGACACTTTCACCCCATAGGCAATATATGAGCTCCCCAGCAAGTGTTCGTGCACCTTGAGCGGACCCAACACATCTTCCAGATTCCTCCACGGACGGACTGTCAGCGGCCGCGTGATGGCTGCTTGGGTGTAAGCCAAAGTGACCCGATCGAGCAGCCACCCACGTGCCCCGCCCACGAGTCTGGATCCTGCAACTGTAAAACGGCCTGCGGATCGTAGCGTTTGCACGGCCCTCTCTACCGCACGCCGGGAGGACATAATATCGTGAGTGTAGAAAGAGAACACGGCATCAACAGACTCTGGCGGCAGTTCGACTTCCTCAGCATTGGCTTCAATGAGGGTTATATTCTCCCACTTTTGGTGAGCCATCTTCTCTTGCGCTTGGGCCAACATTGCTGGGCTTAGATCTACTCCGATGATCTTCCCTTGAGGGCCAATGAATTGCTCGATGAGGGCAAAGCTTAACCCAGTGCCGCAACCAAAGTCCAGGACGATCTCGCCGGGCTTCAATCCCAATTGGGCAATTGCCAGTGACCGTATCCGTGAGAATGCTTGGGTTACGAAGTCATAGAAGAAGGCATTGCGGTGGTACTTTCTCTTAATGAGCTCTATATCCATAGTTTCACACTCCTTTGGGCGCGCGTTCAACTTTCATGCCTGCGCAGTTGTTCCAGAGTGGGCAGCAGCCTAGGCATGATTTGTATATTCATGACCTGTTTCTATACTGAAAACGGTCATTTTCTGCGCTTTTTCGTACCGCTAAGACCGCGAAGAACGCGAAGGAAAAGCTTTTTTTCTTTGCGCTCTTTGCGCGCTTCGCGGTTCAATTTTGCCGATCCTCAAAACCGCAATTTGTGACCGCTCGCAGTATGGCGTCATCAAAACTGGCGGATGATGATGAAGAGCAGTAGAGCAACCAGCGCCAGCCAGCAGAACCAGTACAAAGCCTCCGCCCACCAGACGCGAACGCTTTGGCTTTGTTGCTCCAGTCCATGTTTGCGGGACATGCCTATCGCATGGGAAATGAGACCCAGCAGGAGAATCGGAATTGCATACGGCGCAAGGAATTTCGCCAGCAGAAGGGCGATCCCTCCACCCAGAACTCCAGCGCCGATGGAGGACAAGAGTTCCGCCCTTTTGATACGAGCGATATGTTCGGAATTGCTCATGGCACATCTCCTTTCACGCATCTAGAATAGCATCAAGTCATCTTCGATGCGAGCGCCGATTGGCTGATGGAAGGTGGGTAAAACTACCTGTTCGGAAACGAAAAACCCGAAGAACTCTCTCCGAGCTTAGACCGAATGACAATGCAACACAACAACTTATTTTTTCACGCTCGTCTTTTTCCCGGCGCCCGTTGCCAGCGCGATCCAATGAACGCCAGTAATAGTCCACCAGCTAAGCTAAAAGCGGAGATGGTAAAAGTCGCATCGATCCAGAACTGCAAAGGAAAAAGACGGATCAAGGTATCTGAATAATTGAACAGCCAGGAACCCGGCTCGAAGAAGATGAGATGAAAATTGTCAAACCAGACCTGCCAGGCAAATGCCGCCAGCAGAGCAATGGACAGGATGATCCCCAGAGTCAGGAGGCCACCCGATTGGATCGCCGAAGCAAGCGCCTGTCGTTCTCCTTTTTGCCAAAGGATCAATCCCATCAAGAGGAGCAGAACGAACGTGGCATGCCAGACGCGCAAAACGGATTGAAAGACTGCTTGAACGTCTGCCATGTGCAAGACCTCGCGCGAATTGTAAACCAGTGCTCCATTCAAGGTTTGTTTTGAGAGCGCGTCGCTGGGAAGATGAGCGCGCACATAATGTATGTTCGATGAGGCAAGGTCAAAGCGCTGTTGCGAAGTAAAACCATAGGAGTCAGGCGGAAAGCTGGCTTTACCATATTCAAAAACCACATATGTATCGGTAGCCAGCAGGCGTGCCGAACCAGGCACGAGAATGACCGGAATAAGAAGTATGAGCAAAGTTTTCAGGATTTTGGTGAGGAGAGAGGGCATAGAATGACCTGTGAAAGTGGAGCTGTTGGATAAAAGGGACCCAACGGGGAGGGGCATTGGGTCCCTGAGGAAAGGGGTAGGAGGAGGCGTTCAGACAAGCATATTTTGTCAACACCGGTCAAGTTTGTTGCAGAAGCCTCGCTCCATATTCGTGGCGGCCATCGCCGCCGGCGCGGGCAACGGCGCTGATCAGAGTCTCGATAGGTGCAAAGTCTGGATTGAAGATGACCTGTGCCACGCCTGCCGTGTGATCAACATAAGCATCCAAAACCCCATATAGCGAGAGGAGGCTGTTCCGAACCCTGTTGGCACAATTGGGACAGCCCATGCCCGAAACAGCCAACAGAGCCAACTCAACCTTTTTCTGTTCGTCGGCGGTTGTCATCTTTTGAATGGGTTCAACATGACAGCTATCGTCCATCAAGGATCTCCTGCAATGGTAAATTCAACTTGATTTTACGGAACCGACAGTGTGGATGGAAGCGCACTTTTGCTTGTCTGGAAACAGGCACTTTGGCTTATCGTGGAAACTTCATGGGAAAGCCCTGGCAAGCCAATCGACCGGGTTCACCTGTACGCCGCCCACCCACACCTCCCAATGCAGGTGAGGACCGGTGGTGCGACCTGTATCTCCCCCTAAGCCGATCAATTGTCCGGGTTGAACCGCGTTGCCAGGTTGGACAAGTATCTCAGATAGATGATCATAAGCCGTGTAAACCCCCCAACCATGATCAATGACAACCACGCCACCGCGGACGATCAGCATGTTGGTGTAAATCACTTTCCCAGGCGCGACAGCATACAATTCAGTCCCAACCCGGCCGCAGAAATCCAAACCGCTATGGAAGGAATCGTAAGTGCCGCTGTTATAAGACCGGCGGTTTCCGAAGAGTGAAGTCCAACAATCTTTGAAATCTGCGGGGACAGGGCTGGCAAACAGCCCATCCCACATTTTCTCTGGTGTGACGGGCACGCCGAGCGAAGCCCACAGTTCGCTTTCAGGTTCTGTAACAGCCGGGTCCAGTGTTGCGGGGTCCACTTCAAGACTCGGATCGTATGGAAAGTTCGCGTCCTGGACAAGCATATCCTGTGAAAAGGCAAAGCGTTCCCCACCGGGGCTGGGCAGTTCGCCCTCCAAAGTTAGAGGATAAAGAACGGGCGGCGTCATAGCGTGGATGCCTTGTAGAGCCACATAACCGTACTCCTGCGGAAAAAAGTTCAAGTTGCGTTCAGCTAGTGACCCGCGCATCGTAATGCCTGGAGGTGCATAGACCTTGATGACGGTCGTCCCGCCCTGGATCATGAGCAGCGGATCCACCTCGACCTTTGTAATGGCTTCCGGCAAACCGGTCGGCGCGTCTCCCTGAGAGTCGCCAGCAACGCGGAGCACATCCGTTGTCAACCCTGCCCATGTGCTCGGCAGGTTGTTCTCCAGAGCCAGCGACCACGGATCTTTCTCGCGCAATACAGCCAATTCCAGCAAGGACTGGCCTGGGGCTAGATTCGCACGCGCTGAAAAAGATGAACTTTGATTTTCTGTTACAGGAACGATCAGTGTCACACCAGCATATAACTCAGCTGGGCTGACGAAGCGATTCAACCGCGCGAAAGTTGATTCTGAAAGGCCATACCGTCGGCTCAAGCTGCGAAGAGTTTCACCATAAGTGACGGTAACCGTATCCACCTGCGCGCTTACGCCGGTCAAGCCTGGGATGATCAAACGAGTGCCAATCACCAGTTGTCCTGGATCGCTGATATTGTTCGCTTGTTGCAGATCTTCTACAGACACGCCGAATCGCGCCGCGATCTCCCAGAGCGAATCGCCTTCTTGGACGATATAGTATGGTTCATCTTGCCCTTCACCCTGGGCTGTGGCAGGCGAATAGAGAGCCAGAGAAAGAATGATCGCGAGTGAAATAAGAAACAGTCTTGAAAATCTCATCCGGATTGTTTCTATAAATTTTGATAACCAACGATCTTGAATAAATCATCGTGAGCGCGCAGGAGGGGAATCAAACGATGTAGCCGCTGACATTGCACGGTTACCAGCACGCGGCGTCCGCTGTCTCGCCTCACTGCGCCGATTATATTCTCAACCAGTTCTTCGTTTTGTTTCTCCCACGCGACGCGATCCTTTGCACTCCAAAGCGATTCAGTCAGCCAGCAAATCGTATGGCAGAATGCACCGAACCATGGCCCGTTGACAGTCCGCGCGTCGTCAGCCTGGATCTGACCCCAACGCAGAAGCCGATCAAAGGTCCGCACGAGGCGGCGTCTCCAGCCAGAGTCTGGCGTGAAATCGGCATACCGTTCCAGGGTCGGCGCGACCGGGATCAGGACGATATCCGTCGAAGTGATCACGGGCGCCAGGGCCTCGCGCACTTCAAGTGCAGCCCGCGAAAAATCCTCCTGCTCCCAATCTTCCATGGTGATTTCGGCGCACAGCAGATCGGGCGAAACTTCGGCGATGATCTTCTGCAAGCAGTCAAGGTCATAACTGATTGGCTGTCTGTGAAGATCAGACATCGTACCGAGGATCGCGAGACGGGTTCGAGAAGAAGTGTTCATTTTCAAAAGGATAATGCTTAGATTGAGTGAAGAGAAGCGCAAACCTGCTCAAGGGAACCAAGTAAAACTACCTGATTTTGGCAGCGATCAACATAGCTTCGGTGCGCGAGTGCACGCCGAGCCGTGCATAAATATTTGCCAGATGACCTTCCACCGTGCGGACGCTCAGATACAACTGCGCCGCAATCATCTTATTGCTCAACCCCTGCGCAAGCAAGTCGAGGATTTCGCGTTCGCGCTCAGTTAATGTGTCTATGGTGGATTTCTCGGATTCTGTGAGGGGAGATCTTGCCTGACGCTTCTGTAGGATGGCAGTTGCCAGCGAGGGACTGAGATACTGCTCGCCCCGCGCCACCTGACGAATGGCGATACCGAGAGCCGTTGGCGGTTCATCTCTGGACAATAAGCCTGTTACCGTTTCTGGAAGGGAATCGTATTCCGCATCTTCGGTCAGGAGCAAAATAGCCGTGTCGGATGAAACGGATGGTAAATCATCACTACCTCCCCGCACTTCCCAAACCAAAACCTGCGGAGGCGGAGTCTTATCCAATGGAACGACGCGCAGGCCCGGCAGGCTGGCGATCAACGCCGACAACCCGGCTCGGTCTAGTTCATGACCGCCGCCAACTGAGACTATGATTTCATGAAGCCTCATTTCATCATTTTACTTTAAGAAGTTTAATCACCGCTCCTCCGTCATTTTGGATACCGATAGCTAATTCATGTTAAAGGCCTTATGGGGCATAAGCTTGTCTTGCTGTAGTGCCTTCCACTCTTGCATGAGTGTTTTTGGTGTATAGCCAGTGTCTACATCCCTCTGGCAGATTTCAGGCGAGC